>NZ_BADX01000066.1:0-23764 GCF_000241365.1 Pseudoalteromonas sp. BSi20480
GATCTTTAGGCTTAGGTGCTCCCATTTGCTCCATCATTCCGTTCATCTTTTTACCCATTCCTTGGCCTTTAGACATAACAGAGGTTTGTGTTTGACCAACACTATCAACAGATAAGTTACTCACACCATCATTATTAGCTACGACAATATTTTGTTGAGTTGGTGAAACCGATGCAATTTGTGAATTCTTTGGGTGATGATTCGCATGTTCATCTTTCCCTTGCTGAGCAAATGATGCAGTGCAATAAAAATATAAGGTAACCCAAAGTGATAGAGTAATAACTGTTTTATTAAAAAAGAAATTCATCATAGACCTATCCCTTACTATCAAATTCTTTTGATATATTTATTTTTTTAATAAGTTCCACTTGTTGCGGCAATAAAACGTCTACAGATTGACCGACCATCTCGATAAATGATAATCGTAGTGTTGAATTGACAGATGCTATTTCTGAAAGAGTATCTCTAACCTCATTTAAATTAGGCATTCCTGAAGCGGTCTCTTTCCACAAACGCTTTTCGAGTTGTTCACGCAGAGTAACTTTTTCTCGTTGGGTAATTCCCCATTGCTGCTTTATGTTAAACAATTGTTCAACCTGCCCTGAAGTCAGTTCAAGTTCAGATACATAATCTAAAAAAAAGTCTGCTTCACCAAGGTGATATAGGTGTGGTGCATCTTGATAGCCAGGTAAAACATCAGTCTTGGTAGATAACGAGCCTTGTTTTTCTGGTAAAGGTTTGGTCCCCATCATTGATTTGTTTTTCATCATCATTTTACACATTCTGCCCATACAGTTTTTTTTCTTGGTCATCATACCCATTTTATTTCGCCCCATTTTTTGGTTAAGGCTATTAGAGGTATCATTTTGATTTTTCACCTGGTTATCTCCAGTTGTTTCAAGATCATTTGTAGCGCTTAATTTAGCAGTTTGTTGTGCTGGCAATGTTTGTAAGTTCTTATTCATTTGCTGAAGAGACTTTTGAATGCTGGTAAAGTTTTTATCTTGATAACTCTTTGATTGATTATCTACCGTTGGCTCTGCTGCACTTATGCATGAAGGCAACAAGGGAATGAAGACAATTCCAATGTAGTTATATATTTTATATTTAGTAAATTTCATTTGTTGTACTCCATTAGTGCTAGATTCATAACTGTTTTATTTAAATGATTTTAAAGAAAAACAACCTATTCAGGCATGTGCATAATTTTTTCCAGCTCTTCCATATCGATCAATTTATTTTCGGGTAAATCTATATAACGTGTTGAATAATATAAGCATGTTCCATTTACTTCTTTCCTCAATAATTCTTCCCTTTCAGATGAGTCAATTTTCCTTTTGAGCAACAGAATAAAGTCATCTCCAAATAGCCTAAATACAAGGTGGTTCTCTTCAAATTTTTGAAGAGAATTTACAATTTCTATAAGCTTCTCATCACCCTTATTCCAGCTATGTTCTGAGTTATATTTCGAAAAATTATGCACTCTAATTAGCAAAACATGCCGATATTTTTTTAATTCTTGTTTTTGTTTTGACAATAAAAGCTCTAAGTACCTTTGATTGTATGCATGTGTCACATTATCTTTATAGAAATATGAGAAACGTTCATGCTGTAAATCCGACTCTGGTAGCTGAGAAATCTTGCGATCGGTATCTACTTTAGATAAGACATTAATCGCAGACTGAACAATTACAGGGTTAAATTGCTGCCCACTTAATTTAGAAATTTCTTGAATTGCTTCTTGTACAGATTTTCCACCTTTATAAATTCTATCTGTGGTCATGGCATCAAAGCCATCCGCAACCGTAAGAATTTGAGATAAGAAAGGAATCTCGGCTCCTTTTAAACCTTGGGGGTAGCCAGAGCCATCATAATATTCATGATGATGTCGAACTATTTCTGCTAAATCTTTATAGATAGATACTTTAGAGAGAATCTCATAACTGGTTGTTACATGGTTTTTAATAATTTTATATTCTAAATCACTCAACTTCCCCGGCTTTAATAAAATAGAGTCTGGCGTAGATATTTTACCTATGTCATGTAGCATCGATGCTCTGTAAAGTAGCTCTTTTTTAATACTCGAAACATTTAGCTCTTCAGCAAGTAACATCGCATATTTTGCAACTCTTCGGGTGTGACCAGCGGTATAGCTATCTCGTTTCTCTATTATATCGACTAAATTAAAAACGCTTTCTTCATAATTTCTTAGTTTTTTACTTACTGCACTACTGGTTTTTTTATAGCCGTAAATGATCGCAGCTATACCTAATACCCAAATTATTCCTATGCTTCGAATCATACTCCATGCGTGTAAATACGCTTCTGAAAGGTATCGACTCATATTCACCGAAACAAAAACACCTCCGAAGTAACCATCTTTTTTCTCAAGTCCTACTAGCCTGCAAATTTGACAGTCTTGATCTACAGCTCTTGGCTCTACAGCTCTTAAAAAAAGAGCTTTGACCTTTCTCATCAATAAAATAAGTTGTCTCGTTTCTATCGATTAAGACACCGACTAGTTTTTTTTGCCATTCATCTAAAAAGGTATTTTGGTTACTAACATTTGAATTTTCTTGTACAAAGACTAGAGAAACTTTTGGTTTCTCTATACCAAGTTCAATAGATACGACGCCACTATTAGATTCAAGTCCTTTTAAATCTAATTGTCTTGATAAGCTCATATTGTTAATTTGGTAGTCATTTATTAATAGTTTTATGGTCGCATCAATGTGATCAATTGCAGAAAAAGCATCATCTTTAGCATTTTTAACCGCACTTTTTTTTGATGATATGATTAAGTTTGCAGTTAACGTTGTAACAATAATTGTCCAGATCACCACAACGGTAAGTGCAACTTTCTTTAACGGTTTCATTTTCATAATCATGCTCTACATCCAATTACAATTACGTTAATCAATCAAAGATAACGAATATTTGTGAACACAAACTATCCCATCACTTGAGCTGATAACAAGTAAATATTCATCTTCATATATAACTTTTCCTGCGTCATAATGATGGCCGTATTCTACAGTTTCTAGATGTTTGGCATTCCAAAGACGGTTATTAAGTTTAAGAACTACCCCAATAAAGCCATAACTGCGAATCTTGCTACTTATGTGTTGTGTTGATTGTTTCCAGTCCAGCATCCGCTCTGTTATGTCTATGAGTGGAAAATATGAGTATTCAGATTGAGGCTTAGCATTTTCATAGTGACATTCGACATCAGAAAGGAAGGTTTTTAATAAATTTACCGCTTCAATATGCATTTTGACCATGACTGTCGTGATAGATTCATTCTTTTGAATGGGAACATCTGATTGAAGAATCACGTCTCCACCATCTACCACATTTGTTAATTTATGAATTGTTACGCCAGAATGTTCAGGATATTTTAATAGATATGGTAATGGCGTTGGCCCCCTGCCGTTTGGTAACATTGACGGGTGTATGTTAATAGCGTACTTAACATTGGTTTCAGGTAATATGTGTAGATACTCAGCTACTATGAACATTTCTACACCCATGGAAATCAAATGTTCAAGCTCTTCACTCATAGGCTTATTTTTGAACAAGGGAATTTGATGCGTTTCGCACAATTTTGATATAGCCGAAGACGTAAAATCGGGCGAGTTAATGTAAACTCTTTCAATTTCAAAGCCGCCCTTAATTAAATATTTTAAGCACGAAGAAAACATATTATTGCCGAAGTAAACTATTCTCATAAGCCGAACCTCAACTCTAAACAAGTGATGTAATATTTTTTAATAGGGCCTAAAGTGACTTTAAATTCATATAAATTTAAGTTTTATTTATCTCTTTTTTTTCACTTAAAAGCCCTACTCCATTCCTGTAAAAGTTTTAAACTAACAACTCATCATGCTGTACAGTTTTAAACAATTATTACTTTCTATTTCTACTAGAAGAATGGGTATGTACTACTTTCCAATTTTTATCTACTTTGCGAAATAAGAATGTTTGAAATCCTGTTTTGTCGAATATTTTGCCACTTTTGTTCACTTTTCCTTCTATCCGTGTATCAGCAATAGCCCACGCAAAAGATTTGTCATCACCCTCAAAGTGAACTTCTATTTCACTAAAATTCAGCCTTAAATATTCCAGTGCATCTTTTTCAGGTTCAACATGATGTTCAACTAATGAGTTCAATCCTGTATTTTGCCCGCCACCTTCTATATATCGAGCACCTTTATAATCAAGAAAGTTCTTTCTAAATGGTGCTCCGTCTCCATTTTCCCAACCATACTTAATACTCGAAATGATATCGATTATTGCCTGTTTATCTTTGTTTATATGTTTTCCTCCCCCATGAGCAAAGCTAACAAAACTTGTGATAACTAAAATAGCTGCTGCAATATACTTGATCATTTTTTATTCCTTTATTATTTATTTTTTTAAGCTAGTGTGACCAATGGATATGGACTATTTTCCATTTTCCATTTTTTTTCATAAGTATCATACTTTCCATACCTTCACTTTTCACGTCTTTTCCTTGAAACTCTCCGGTTAACTTTGTTTTGGATATTGAGTAAGCTGTTTCCCCCACCTCCCTGACTTCATGTTCAAGTATTTCTACTTTAAGTTGAGCCAAATATTTCATGTCAGCCAGCATATGATGATTTGCATAATCATCGGCTGAGCGCTCTACTCTACCGCCCTCATATATAATGACATCATCAGCTAAAAAGCCGCGTGCTTTGCTCTTATCGCCACCCTGTATGGCTTGGTGAAATTGCATAACGACTTTACCTGCATCACTTGTTAATACGGTCAATTCACCACGTTTACTTGTATTATTTTTTTCGCTTGCATGAGCGATTACAACATTGCTCATGGTTAAGAAAATTAACAAAGCCGCTGTTACTATTATTTGAATTATTTTCATTTTTATTCCTATCTTTAATAATTAATCTATTGCCGTTAGCACTTGATATTGCTCGGGTGTTAAAGTCGGTAACCGCTTAATAAAAGCAACCATGGCCCATATTCTTTCATCACTGTGAGTTTTCCCCCAAGCTGGCATCCCTGAAGCTTTTATGCCATGTTTAATCACCCAAAAATTCTTCCTTGCAAGCTCTTCATCAGTACCGTGTTGATGAGTTTCATGCGAAATACTTAAATTAGGTGGTTGAGGATACAGCCCAATGCTCATATCACTTTCTTCTAATCCAGGTTTTAGATGACAGCTTGAGCACATATATTCATAATCTGCTCCTCCCATTAACAACAACTCAGGACTTTCCAAATCAGGTACTTTGATATGTTGAGCCGATTTCTTTATGGATGCCTCCCTAGTTTCTTCAAGAAGCCAATAAACAATATCACTGTGAGGTTCATCTGCGGCTACATTCACTATCCCTGAATACATGACAGTGGCTGCACTAGCTCCTCCCAATAGCAATAATATCAATAGAATTTTAAGAGCTTTCATAACAATTCCTTACTTTAAAAGTCACTTAATACGAGCTTCAATTAAGTGACTTTTAATATTTAATTAATGGTTCTGGTGATCATCACTATTAGCCTTTTTATTTTTCTTTTTTTCCATTTTACTGTGATCCATTCCTTTCATTTTACTGTGATCCATTTCTTTCATTTTACTTGTGATCCATTTCTTTCATTTTACTGTGATCCATTTCTTTCATTTTGCTGTGATCCATTTTCTCCATTGAAGATTTTGATTGCTTCATACACTTTTTCATCATTGCAACTGCAACAGGGTCTTTCATATCCATCTTGCTATGATCCATTTTGCTACAATCAGCTTTTTCTGCTTTTTTTGCATGCATTTTCGGATCATGAGCGGATGCATTCATTGATAAAGTAATTGCTGGTACTAATATCAAAGCGATTTTGCCTACAGTTTTAATAAAGTTAGTTTTCATGGTTCTCTCCTACGTTAGTGATTAAGTTTAATTTAAGTAAATTCATCGAATGCAATATTAGTTGCATCAACATTCTTAGTTTTCAAAAGATTTATCGTTGCTGACATCATATTCGGTGGGCCGCATAGATAAAATTCAACACCATCAATTTGACAAATTTTGTTAATATTTGATGTGAGTAAATCTTGAACATACCCCTTTGCTCCTGACCAGTTCTTATGCGGCCTAGACAAAACAGGGTAGTAAAAAAAGTTTGGATATTTTCTAGAAAGCCTGTAAAGCTCATCTTTATATAACAAGTCCTCCTCAGTTCTAGCACCATAGAAAAAATAGATACCTCTAGTTTCCTTTCTTTCTTTTTGGTAGAAGCACAATTGCTCTTCAATCAATGATTTCAATGGTGCCATTCCAGAGCCTGCTCCGATAAGAATCATTGTTTTATTACTTGAAGGTTTAGCGTGAAAATCTTCAAATGGACCAGCCGCTTCTATTGTTTGCCCTAGCCCCAAATTGCATATGTAGCTAGAACCTACACCGGGATATATACTTTTATTTGGAGCATTTTGAATTTTGACGGTAAACTTTAACTCGTTAGTACCAGCTTCAATCTGCCCATCACCATTAGCTAGAGAATAGCTTCGACTACAAGCTTGATGCTCATACTCTAAATACTCAATATCACGCCAATGGTATTTGAAAGCGTCAGGAAGACGCGCTGGTATAGATACTCCTTTAGCTGGTGGTATATAGAAGCGAAGATGAGCACCTGCTTTGAATTTTAATCTCTCACCACCAAGCACTTTAAAACGCAACTCTTTTATATAGGGACTAATAAACTCACTATGCGTTAATTCAAGAAGGTATTTTTTGGCTTTAGTAACATCAATTAATGTTAACCTCTTAGTTTCTGTTGCATCATGTTGACAAGCCAATCTGTAACCTTGTTGCAATTGTTCCTTTGTTAAAAGTACATGCTCTGCTGAAGTGACTTTGACACTGCTATCAAGACGTACTTTACATTGGCCACAAGTACCGCCACCGCCACAGGTTGATGACAAAGCAATATCATGATCAATTAAACCGTCAAGTAAGTTGGTATTAGTAGCTAAATCGAATTCCCCGATAGGCTCCAGATCTTTATCAAATAGCGCCAAAGTTCGACTTTTGTTGCCAAAGCGAACTTTGTATTGACCATTAAAGAGCAGCTCAATAGTCCAGATAAAACCAGTTAAGGAAAAGAAAAGCGTGAAAAGAGAAAATAAAATGATTTGAACATTATTGAAGCTTCCTTCAGTGCCATAATCCATAAAGTGAAGCATAAAGAAAATATCAACAAACCGTTTATCATCATTACTATGTTTAATTATTCGACCAGAACCAGCATCAATATAAACGCTAGTTTGAATATAATCAGCATAGTTAACTTGCCACACTTCATTTTGCTCACGAGGTATATCTTCATATGAAGGTGATAATTTAACTGCATTTTTAATCACACCTTTACCATTGTAGGAAGATTGGGCCAGTTTTCTAACCATAGTTTCATCAATAACGACTGGCTCAGCGGTGTACGCATCAACCAAAGAGTAGTCATTGTCAAAATGGCTATATAAACCTTTATTATGAGTTAACAAATAGTAAGGGTGCTCTAATAGTGATATTTGTTTTAACGATACGACTTGTTTTGATTGAGATAAGACAAGCTGTGGTTCAACTAACCTATTAATATCAACTTGGGCAACAACGGGAGTTTGTTTATATTGATTTCCTGAAGCCTTTTGATGATCCATCAAATTAAAATATAAGCCTGTTCCTAACCATACTAGTAGTTGTAGGCCAACCAACAAGGATAGCCACTTATGTAGCTTTTTAAGGAACAACATTATCTAGCTACTCCCATACTTTTATCTAATGTATTTTTTGCTCTGTTTTTGAAAATAACAAAGTAACTCAATACACCACCAGTAATTGCCGCAAAAATAGAAAAAAGTGTGAACCAAAAAAGTAGTTTATTACTTGGATCTTCTTCTTCGTAATCCATGACATGCAAACTAAACATCAAATCAAAGATTCGCCAAAATTCATGTCGCTTACTGACAAGCTTTCCTGTTTGAGCTGAAACATATATCGACGGACTGCCAAAATCATCAAAGTTAACCCGCCAAGCAGGTAATGCTCGACGGCTTAATTCAAACGGTGGATTTTCTGTAATCAATTCAGACTCAAGGACCGCACCATCACCACTATAATAGTGTTTTGCAGCGCTAATAGCTACGACTTTGTTTAAGGGAGAAATCTTCTCCCCATTACTAGCATTTACAACATATTTTTCGTCATGCTCTGTAAAACGATAAACGGCTTGGTCTATAAAAACTTCTACGGCAATGTTTTTTGCGTCAGGATATTGCTTAGCTAATGCAGATAATGGGTAAGTAATTTCATCCACATTAACTTTAGCTTGGTGATTAACCGCCAAACTATCACCATGAATATAGTCAATATCAAAAATAACCATATAGGCACCTGATATCGACCAAATCAAAAACTGCAAGCCTAAAAACAACATCAACCACCGATGAAGTTTCCGGCTAACCTTCAACGTTTTCATGCTCTATGCCTTGCTCGAAACATTTTTAATCGATGACGAACGCCACAAATAAAATAATGCAGGTAGAACAAGTAAAGTTAAAATCACCGCACTTAGCATTCCACCAACCATAGGTGCTGCAATACGACTCATCACTTCAGAACCAGTACCTGTGCCATATAATATTGGCAATAAGCCAACGATTATAGCTGCTGCGGTCATCATGACAGGACGTACACGTAAGCCTGCACCATGTAACACCGCTTGAAGCACATCAGCCTTCGTTGTTGAAATATCCTTTGACTGATGATCATTAATCATTTCGTGATAAGCCTGATTCAAATAAACCAACATAATCACACCTATCTCAACAGCAACCCCCGCTAGCGCGATAAAACCAACACCTACAGCGACAGAGAAGTTGTAGCCTTGGATATACATCAACCAAATACTACCCACCATAGCCAAAGGTAGAGTTCCCATGATCATTGCCACTTCAATAACATTTCTGAAGTTCAGATAAAGTAGAATAATAATAATGAACAAGGTTAACGGCACTACATAAGTCAATTTAGCTTTGGCACGTTGCATATACTCATATTGACCAGCCCACGCAATTGAGTAGCCAGCAGGAAGTTTTAGCTTATCTTCAACAACCTTTTGTGCATCAACAACGTAACTACCAACATCCACACCTTCAATGTCTACAAATGCCCAACCATTTAATCTTGCATTTTCTGACTTTATTCCCGGAGGGCCGTCTTCAACGAGCACATTCGCAACATCGCCTAATGAGATCCTTTGCCCATTTGGTGTCACTATTGGTAGCAAAGATAATGTTTCAGGCGAATCACGATAGTCTTGTGGGTAACGTAAACTCACTGGATAGCGCTCTAAGCCTTCAACAGTTTTGGTGACATTCATACCACCAATGGCCGTAGCAACAACCTGCTGAATTTCGCTAATATTTAAACCATAACGGGCTGCTTTAGCGCGTTGTATATCAACTTTAACGTAACGCCCACCAGCTACACGCTCTGAATATACTGATGCTGTTCCAGGTACATCTTTCAAAATAACTTCTAATTGTTTACCGATGTCCTGAATTACCGATAAGTCAGGTCCTGCGACTTTAATACCAACAGGTGTCTTAATACCCGTAGCTAACATATCAATACGTGTTTTTATTGGCATCACCCACGCATTAGTTACCCCAGGGAGCTTAACTAAACCATCTAGCTCTTTTTTCAAACTCTCAGTAGTAACACCTTCTCGCCACTCTGAACGAGGCTTTAATTGAATAAAAGTTTCAATCATTGTTAAAGGCGCTGGATCAGTAGCAGTTTCCGCTCTACCTACTTTACCAAACACAGTTTTAACTTCTGGAACTGTTTTAATCAGCTTATCCGTTTGTTGTAACAGTTGACGTGCTTGCCCTATCGAAATACCAGGATAAGTTGTAGGCATATACATTAAGTCACCTTCATCAAGTGGAGGGATAAATTCACTACCAATCTTGTCAAGTGGATATATACCAATAGCAAGAACTGCCAATGCTGCTACTAAAGTTGTCTTTGGAAAACGTAATACCGTTTTTAGAGCAGGCATATAGATAAAGGTTAAAAAGCGATTCACCGGGTTTTTATGCTCAGGTAAAACCTTACCCCTTATAAAATACCCCATCAGTACAGGGACTAATGTAATCGCTAATGCCGCTGATGCTGCCATTGCATACGTTTTAGTAAAGGCAAGTGGAGCAAACATTCGCCCTTCTTGAGCTTCCAAGGTAAAAACAGGAACAAAACTCACCGTAATAATTAACAAGCTAAAGAATAGAGCAGGACCAACTTCACTGGCCGACTCCACTACTATTTTCCAGCGGTTTTCATTAGTTAACGGTGTTTTTTCCATGTGCTTGTGCATATTTTCTATCATTACAATAGCACCGTCGATCATGGCACCGATCGCAATTGCAATCCCTCCTAGCGACATAATATTCGCATTAAGACCTTGCATATGCATAACGATAAATGCCGTCAATATCCCTACAGGTAAACTCACAATGGCGACTAGTGACGAGCGGACATGAAATAAGAAAATGATACAAACTAGCGCCACAACGCCAAATTCTTCTAATAGCTTATAAGCTAAGTTATCAACAGCCCTTTCAATTAATGCAGAGCGATCATAAACAGGAACAATTTCAACCCCTTCAGGTAAACCTTTCTTCAGTTGCTCTAGCTTTTCTTTAACACCATTAATGACTTGCTGAGCATTTTCTCCAAAGCGCATAACAACGATACCACCAACAGTTTCTCCTTCACCGTTAAGCTCAGCGATACCTCGACGCATTTGTGGGCCAGTCCCAATATCTGCAACATCTTTTAGTAATAGAGGTGTGCCATTTTCATTTACTCCTAAAGGTATATTCTCTAAATCTTCAACACTTTTGAGATAACCAGTTGCTCTAACCATGTACTCGGCTTCTGCCATTTCAACAACAGATGCCCCGATCTCTTGGTTACCTTGCTTAATAGCCATTTGAATATGTGAAAGAGGGATCCCAAATGCTCTTAATTTTTCAGGATTAATTCTTACTTGGTATTGCTTAACCATACCGCCAAGTGCAGTAACTTCTGATACGCCAGGGACAGTTTGCAATTCATATTTTAAAAACCAATCTTGTAAACTGCGCAATTGACTTAAGTCTTGTTGACCCGTTTTATCAACTAAGGCGTATAAATATACCCAACCTACGCCTGTAGCATCAGGTCCTAATTGCGGTCGTGCATTGCTGGGTAAGCTAGGGGCTACTTGACTTAAATATTCAAGTACTCGCGAACGCGCCCAATACAAATCTGTATCTTCATCAAAGATGACATACACGTAAGAGTCACCAAAAAAAGAATAACCTCGAACAGTCACTGCGCCAGGAACTGACAGCATGGCAGTAGTCATCGGATAGGTAACCTGGTCTTCAACAACTTGTGGGGCTTGACCAGGGTAACTTGTTTTAATAATTACTTGCACATCAGATAAATCAGGCAGTGCATCAATAGGCGTTTTATTAACAGAATATAAACCAATGCCTACGAGTAAAAAGGTAGCGAGTAATACAAAAAATCGATTACCAACGGACCAACGTATTATAGAAGCAATCATAATAATCTAACTCCTATATTAGTGGTTTGAATGATCAACAACAGGTGCTTCTAATCTAGAAGTTTCACCCTGTTCATCACCTTGCCCTAGTGGGGCAATTTCAAAAATTACAAAATGTTCACCACGCACTTCAAAAGTAAACTTAACTTCCATCCCCTCAGAAAGTCCTTCAAGGCTAACATTGTGCCCTGTAATGAAATCTAAAGTAGCCGCAGGTCGTCCCCATTTTTCAATAGCAGTTCGACTAATGTTCACCATTCCATGATCGATCATTAACGAGTTAATTGTTCCAGTAACTGTCGCTGACGAGTCATCTGCCACTTCTTCAGTTACTTGGCTTGTATCACTTTCACTCATGTCGTCAGGAACATGGATGTTGCTAATTTTATAATCACCATTATCTTCTTTTGTCACTTCAACATGTAAACTCATCCCTTCACTAAGTAATGAGAAATCGACACTGTCCGATGCGATGAAATCCATCGTCATTTCTGGCCATTCCCATTCAGGTATCGCCTCATGAGCTAAAGTTAACATTTTATGATCTGCCATCATGCTCTCGATACTAGCTTGAACCCAAACAGAAGAAGGCATTGAAGCATCCGCTTCATCAACATCGCTATTCATTCGCTTGAAGTCTGAAGACTTACTCGATTCTGAATCTAATAAGAACTGTGCAGAACTAACAACTTTTTCCCCATCACGCACCCCTTCAAGTATCTCAACACTTTCGCTATCGTATCGACCTACAGATACTGCAACCGATTTAAAACTCCCCTCACCTAAGGCGAGAACAACTCTATCTTGGTTTCCTGTTCTAATAAGTGCTTCTTTAGGGATTAATAAAGCTTGTTCGTCACCTGTTGTGTGAATCGCAATTTGAGCAAACATATTTGGTTTGAATTCGCCTTCTTCATTTTTAAAACGAAGACGTACTTTCACAGTACGAGTTTTTGCATCTAGTGTTGGGTAAATATAATCAACTTTTCCTTGCCATGTTTTTCCTGGTAAGTAATCAAGAGTCATGGTTACTGGGGTGCCTGTTTTGACTTGACCCGCTTGGCGTTCAAAGACTTCAGCTTCAACCCACACTTCCGATAAATCACCAATTGACATTAAAGTAGAGCCAGGCTTAACAAAAAATCCTTCACGTATTTTTAAATTTTCCACCACGCCATTTTGTGGAGAATAAAAAGTAATTGTTTGCTGTACTTTCTTTGTTTTCTTAAGTTTTACTATTGATGATTTTGGAAGTTGTAATGCTGACAATCGATTTTCAGCAGCACTAATTAATCGGCTATTTTTACGATCTAATGCCAATAATAATTCTTCTTGGGCATTAACTAATTCTGGGGAATAAATTTCATAAAGGGGTTGCCCCTTCTTAACAGGATCTCCAATAGCCTTAACATATAGCTTTTCAATCCATCCTTGTACTCGTGGATGGATATGAACTAACTTATCTTCATCATAAGCAACATAACCGACTGTATTTATTTCAGTGTGCAATGATTTATAACTAACTATTGCTGTTCTTACACCGAGGTTATTTACAACATCAGGAGAGATACGAATTGTTCCGGGACCTTCATCAGGTCCTTTACCACCATCGTCGTAAACAGGTACTAAATCCATACCCATTGGTGACTTCCCTGGCTTATCTCTTTTGTAGTTCGCGTCCATTGGAGCTACCCAATAAAGCGGCTTCTTTTCAGCCGTTACAACAGAGCTTGCTTCCCCACTATTTGTCGGGGCCATAAAACTATAAACCCCAAATGTTAAAAAGCCACCGATAACCATGCCAATTACTATTG
Source organism: Pseudoalteromonas sp. BSi20480 (assembly GCF_000241365.1). Classification (NCBI taxonomy): domain Bacteria; kingdom Pseudomonadati; phylum Pseudomonadota; class Gammaproteobacteria; order Alteromonadales; family Pseudoalteromonadaceae; genus Pseudoalteromonas; species Pseudoalteromonas sp. BSi20480. The sequence continues at coordinate 13,470 of NZ_BADX01000066.1, forward strand.
GCTTAATATTGTTGTTCATTATTCTTCTCCCGAAATAACAGTGAAACCACTATTATTTGATAAATTCATATTATTGTTACTAACGACAGGATCTATGCTGCCTATAAAAAGGTAATTAAGTTCTAGTAATAATTTCTGCTCTTCGACATTAAGCGTTAACTCATCTATTTCCGCATTTAATACAGCGATTCGTGAGCGAACTACTTCGGCAAAGTCACCATCATCATTGGTGTAGGCTGTTAGCGAAGCTTCAGCTTGATCATGGATTTGAGGCAGTAGCTTGTCTTTGTATAAGTTCTGTCTATCTTTCAATCGAAGTAAGCGCCCTTTTGCACTGGAGTATGATGCGAGCAATTTCCTCATCAATAATAATTTTTCAGTTTTTATAGCTTCTGTTTTTGAAATAGCTGACTTAACTTCTTTGTCCTGTCTATTATCTGTAAAAAGCGGCAAGTCAAAAGTAACCCCTACAGAGAACAAGTCCGCTCGACTATTTCCCATTGGATCATCATCACGGTAACCATAACTAGCATTAACTCCCCACTCAGGTTTGTATTTTTGCTTTGCCAATTTAATTCCAGTTTTTGTTGATTTAATTTTCTTTTCAACTGCGACAAGTGAAGGGTGGTTAGCAATATACTTTGCCAGTTCACTAGGGCGTAACCAGCTATCTGTAAGAACTATATTGCTATTTACTAGGTCAATTTGAGGTAATTGCTTAGTCAAAACGATATTATGAAGGTTAAAATCATCGTCTACATAAGTTTCACTTTGAGAACTTTTCTCTATAGAAAACTCTGTTAACCATTGAGACAACATACCTTCAAAGCGGTTTTGTTGTTGTCCTAAGACATCTAAACGATCTTCTAATCTTGTAAGCTCCAATTGCGCTCTTACAATATCTTGCTGCCTTGTTTTACCTAAAGTAGACGAATAACTTGCTTCAGCAACATCCGCTAACTGTTCAAAAAGTGTTCTGTTTTTTTCAATTAAAGCAATACTTTCTTGAACTCTGTATGCATCCAACCAAAGGCTACCAACAGTAACAGCTACTTTGGACTCTCGATCTTTTCGTTGATACGGGAATGATTCACTTTCAATCTTGAGTTGTTCTCGTTTAATCAACAATGTATCCCCACGAGGAAACATTTGAGATATGCCAACTTTCGCTTGTGTCATTCCCTCTTGTCCAAAATCAAAGCCATCTGTAGGTAAATTGGCTAACCCTATAGATACTTTCGGATCTGGTAACGTGCCTACGGCTGTACTCATCGCTTCAATAGCATTTTGCTTATGAACATTTCCCGTTAACCATGGATCATTCTTCTGCGCAGACTTGATAGCTTTCTCAAAAGTTAAGGCTGAACTAGAAGTAATAGTAGGAATATCAGCAGAATTTGCAGTTAGCACTGTAAGAGCTAACATACCCGCACAGTATTTCACGCTTAAACTTCTGATATTTTTAAATTTATTCATTAAAACTGCTCCTCATAAGATTGAACGCTAGCATAGACCTCATAAGCGCCCCCTTTCTTAAGTAATAACACTTTATAAGGTTGAAATTTATCACCTACTTCCATACCGGGAGTTCCCGCTGGCATTGCAGGAACAGATAATCCAATAACATCGTCAGAGTGTTTTTCTTTTAAAAATTTATGAATAAATTTGGCAGGAACATGCCCTTCAAATGCATAACCATCTTTTGATATAGCGGTATGACAAGAACGGTATCGAGGCTCTATTCCTTTCTCTTCTTTAACCGCTGTAAAGCTTTGATAATTATGAACTTTTGATTCGAACCCTTGCTCATTTATATGGCTAACCCATTTTTTGCAGCAACCACATGTAGGACTCTTATAAACCTCTAAAAGAATAGGATGAGGTTTAGCATTTTGTGTTTTAGATGAAGTCACTGAAACTTCTTCTTTTGAACAACTTGCAATAGCAATGACTAAAGTAAAGGCTGCAACAGCCTTTAACGTGAATTTTTTGGAAAACATAACCCCCCCAAAGGGATATCAATTAATATTTGAATTGATTAGGTTATTCTTGATTTTGCTTAAAAATACTTAAACGCAGAGATCAAAAAGCCTAATACAGATAATTTTCATATAAGTGAGCCAAATTTTAGGCACAATTATTCTGTATTTAGCTTAGTATTGGAGGTCTATATAGAGATGATGATGATTGACTTTGAGCCAAGTTTGAATATGATAATATTTTTGATGATAAATCAATAAATAGACTGTCATCTGTGTCTTTCATTAGTGTAGCGATACTTGAGCAACCTCCAGTAAAACAACTACAACTTTTAACACAACAGTCCTCTTTTGCTTCATCTGAGTCATCAGAAGAATGACTCATCATTGAATGGTCACTATGGCCCATCATTGACATATTTTGCATTTGTCCTTGCACACTATCTCCCTTCATACTCATCATATGATAAGACATAACAGTAGACGCAACCGCTTGACCAACAAAGGTCAAACAGACTAGCAGTACCATTAATGTTTTAGAGAAATTAGAATTCACAGCTAACCAACAAAATATTTCAATTAATTACATACTCGCATAACAAGCTCTATTTTTCAACAAATTAATTTTAAAAAAGTGAATGACTTGGTAGCCACTTACAAGAAAACATTAATTCTATTAAAGTCTTTAATATCCGATCATAAGACTACGATTATCATAGATATTTGATGCTTCTAAAATATTTCCCTCTCAAAAGTTTACAGATAGTTTTCATTACGTGAACTAATTCATAACCATCAATGCCTGCCAAGTGTAGTCAGCGACTTAAAATATACTTTGAGGTTTATAGCAATCCAATAAATTGAAGCTTAACGTCTAAACATAATAATCTCTGAAAATAATTTCTCTGTGCTCATGTATGTTTTTAATATTACAATTCAAAACTTAGCTTCTGAGTTAACCTGTAGCAATTCACCACTCATCGTCATCAAGAAATAAATTACTTTATTGTTGTCTTTATTAAATGCACTGACTTTGTAGCGATTATCCTGAGCTGCATATAGCTTAAATTCTTCCGTAGTTAGAGCCTTCCAACTTTCATCTAACTTACCAACCTTGTAGCCCAAATCCTTAAAGGTGAGTTTCTGCGTTACTTTGATGGCTACTTGTATCGCGTCTTTTGCACTGATCATTTTGTGATCACCATGCGCAAATGCTATTCCTGTATTTAACATTAAACCGACAAATAGCATTACGATTAAATTTTTCATTTATGACTCCACTAAACTTTCTAAATAAACACTGATAATAAAAGATGATTATTTGAGTCCATGCTCAACATATTCACCATTAACTATTAATTGGACCTTTACAGGAGCATCTGAGGTGTTCTTCCAATACCAACCGTGTGAGCCTTCAAATGGTGCGGTAAAGCTCCCCTTCATTTCATCTGATGTTGCTATGGCATAACTTTCAAAATACCCAGTGGTGTCCCCTTTTGGCTCACCATGTAAATCGAAATACAAAACAGAGCCATCGGTTATCCATTCATAAGTCAACTTTTGATATTGCTCCATCGTAAATTTGTATTCAACGCCTCTTCCCGCAGGAACAACAACCTCAATTGTTTCAGTGGTAGCCTTACTCGTGGTAGTTGATGGCTCAGTTGAAGTCGTTGCTTGTGCATTATTAAATACGGTTAAACCAAGCTTATTACCCATGCCCGTTGGGTCAATATTATATTCTGCTGGCAATATCACTGTGATTAATGTGATAACAGCAAAAACAAAACTAAATATTGTGTATTTAAGTAATTTACTATTGGTCAATGTTACTTCCTGCGTATTTACTGCTTGAGTGTTAGTTTGTTGCATGTTTTTCTCTTCTCTTAATTCTTTATTTTCGTTAATTAACTGACTGTAAAATTTCGTTTAGCTGATAAAGTAGCCTGTTAATTGAAAGCCAATCAACATAAACCCAGCACTCATCAATAAGCAGTTGGTATTGGTCGCAAAGCGATTAAAACTATTGTGCTTTCGCCAGTAGTTTATCAATAATAAAATAAATGCTAATGCACTGAACTGCCCCAATTCAACACCAACATTAAAAGCAATTAAATTGGCAATTAATCCGTCTGACGGTAATTGAAATTCTTGAAGTTTAGTAGCTAAACCAAAACCATGAAATAAGCCAAAAATCAGTACCGCAGTTTTGGGATTAGGCGTAAAACCTATTGTTTTCTTAAAGCCGCCTAAGTTATCAAAACCTTTGTAGACAACAGAAAGTCCAATAATGGCATCGATTAAATAAGCATTTACCTGAATGTCATTAATAACGCCAAAAAGTAATGTTAGGCTGTGCCCTAAGGTAAACATACTGACATAGAGCAAGACATCACGACTCTTATATAAAAAGAACAACACACCGACGAGGAACAATAGGTGGTCATACCCAGTAACCATATGTTTTGCACCTATATATAAAAATGGAATGATCTGCACTCCAGTATTGCTTTGTAAAAAAGCACGCGTTGTTTCATCTACGCCATGAGCAAATGCTCCCACGGGCAACAATATGGAAATTAGAGCGATAAGGCTGATTAAGCCGTATCGCTGGGAATAATTAAACATTAACAGTTTCCTTTGTATGGGGTGTTTTAGTAAAGATTTCTTTGTGGCTATGTAATAAACGATATAAAGCAGGAAGCACAAATAGCGTTAAAATTGTTGATGATATAATCCCACCAATGACCACTGTAGCAAGTGGGCGTTGCACTTCTGAGCCAATTCCTGTGTTAAGCGCCATTGGTACAAAGCCTAGCGATGCAACCAGCGCTGTAGTTAATACGGGTCGAAGTCTAGTCAGCGCACCATCAATAATGGCGGTATCTAATGCAACACCTTCTCGTCGAAGTTCTCTGATAAAGGACACCATAACTAAACCATTTAATATTGCTATGCCTGACAATGCGATAAAGCCAACGGCTGCCGAAATTGAAAAGGGAATATCCCGTATTAATAAAGCGAAAATACCGCCAGTCAACGCTAAAGGAACCCCCGTAAAGATGATCATTGAATCTTTGAAAGAGCCAAGTGCTAAGAATAATAAGCCAATGATCATGATCAGTGTAATAGGCACGACAATTGATAGCCTTTTAGAAGCAGATTGAAGCTTCTGATAAGTGCCACCATATTCAATCCAGTACCCTGAAGGCACTTCAACTGAACTCTCTATTGAAGCTTGAATATCTTTAACGAAAGAACCTAAATCTCTTCCCCTAACATTGGCGGTAACAACAACTCTACGTTTACCATTTTCCCTATTAACCTGGTTTGCCCCTTCTACTAATTCAAGTTCAGCAACTTCTTGCAAAGGTACATACTGGTCAGCTTGTATTTGTATGGGTAAGTGAGCCAACGAATCAACATCACTTCTAAGGTTTTCAGGAAGACGAACAACAATGTCTGCTCTTCGATCACCTTCATAAAATTTACCAGCGCTTGTTCCACCTAAGGCCGTAGCAAGCTGATCTTGTAGGGTTTTAATGCTAACGCCATATTTTGCTAATTGCTCGTGATTAGGATTGATCGTAAGCATCGGCAAACCTGTTGTTTGTTCAACTTGAACATCAGCAATTCCTTCAACGTTAGCAATGGCCGTGTTAATGCTTTTACCTAATGCCGTTAGTGTTTCAAAGTCATCACCAAATACTTTAATGGCAAGTTCAGCTCTTACACCTGCAAGTAGCTCATTAAAACGCATTTGTATTGGTTGAAGGAACTCATATCTGTTACCGGGAATGGGTTCTACTACTGCTGCTAACTCTTCTACAAATTGGGCTTTAGCTTTTGTAGGTTCAGGCCATTCACTACGTGGTTTTAATATAATAAAATTATCAGCAACACTTGGAGGAACAGCATCAGTGGCAACATCTGCTGTACCAATTTTTGCAAATACACGTTCTACTTCAGGCATCTGCGTAATTTTTTCTTCTAAAACTTTTTGAAGTGCAACGGCTTGTGTTAGTGATGTACCTGGAATACGTAAGGCATGCATAGCAATATCACCTTCATCTAAGTTAGGTACAAACTCACTCCCTAATTTATTTACGGAAAATCCTGCATAACCAACAAGTGCAACAGCTAACATCACGACAAACCAACGAATTTTAAGCGCAAAAGTTAACGTAGGACGATACACCGCAAGTGATGATTTCATGATAATATTTTCTTTTTCTTTCACTGGGCCTTTAAATAAAATAGCGATTGCAGCAGGTACAAAAGTGATAGATAGAAGCATTGCACAACACAAAGCAATCACGACAGTAATGGCCATAGGATGGAACATTTTCCCTTCAACACCTGTAAGTGCAAAAATAGGTAAATACACCGCTGTAATTATGAAGACACCGAATAGTGCTGGACGAATAACTTCCCTAGTCGCATAAAATACCAGTGATAAACGTTCATTTAACTCCATTGAACGCCCATTTGAAGAGGCAGCACTCAGTCGTCTCATGCAATTCTCAACGATAATAATTGCACCATCAACGAGCAAGCCAAAATCAAGTGCTCCTAAACTCATTAGGTTTGCACTCACTCTTGTTTGTACCATGCCAGTGATAGTCATTAACATGGCAAAAGGAATAACAGCAGCCGTAAGTAATGCTGCTCGCATATTACCGAGTAGAAGGAAAAGCACTACAATAACGAGCAATGCGCCTTCTAACAGATTTGTTTTTACCGTATCGAGGGTTTTTTCAACTAACTTAGTTCGATCATAAACAGCAGTAACAGTGATACCTGTCGGTAAACTTCGTTTTATTTCTTCAAGTCTTAACCCAACTGCTTTAGCGACTTTTTGGCTATTTTCCCCGATGAGCATAAAGACCGTGCTCATCACCACTTCTCTACCGTTTTGTGTCGCTGCACCTGTTCTTAACTCTTTCCCTTCTTTTACATTGGCAACGTCAGATATACGGATCACGCTACCGTCAGTCGTTTTAACAGGGATTGTAGATAGATCACTTATCGTTTTTGCTTGCCCTGGAATACGAAGCAGCCACTGAGCACCATTTTTTTCTATAAAACCAGCACCTTTATTATCATTATTATTTTCAATTGCTTGGATAACATCTTGTTGAGTAACACCAAAAGCTAATAATTTTTTAGGCTCAAAAGCGATCAATATTTCACGCTTAAAACCACCAATAGGGTTAACTTCAACTACGCCTTGCACTTGCATTAACTGAGGGCGAATAATCCAGTCATGTACAGTTCTTAGGTCCGTAGCCGTGATTCGTTCACCTTTATCATTAAGTGCCTCAGGCTCAGCATCAACAGTAAACATGAATATCTCACCTAACCCGGTTGCAATTGGGCCAAGTTCAGGCTCTAAACCAGTCGGCAAATCAGATTTAGCTGAAACTAATCGTTCATTTACAAGCTGTCTTGCAAAATAAATATCCGTGTCATCGCTAAAGATTGCTGTCACTTGTGACAGCCCATAACGTGAGACTGATCTTGTACTCACTAAGTTAGGTATGCCAGCTAACGCAGTCTCCAACGGATAAGTAACCCGTTGCTCAACTTCAAGTGGCGTATAGCCTGGAGCTTCCGTATTGATCATGACTTGCACATTAGTTATGTCAGGTACAGCATCAATAGGTAACTTGGTAAAATTCCAAATACCCAAACCTGCTAACGCAAGCACGGCTAGCATAATGATTGAGTTTCTACGGATAGAAAATCTAAGTAAATATTCGAGCATAATCAATCCTTAATGGTCGTGTGAAGCGCCAGACTTTTCAACATCAGCTTTGAGGATGTAACTATTTTCAGTCACGTATTCAGTGCCTAAGGAAATACCACTTAGCACTTCAATTTCTTCACCTACAGCTCGACCTAACTCAAGCATTCTTACCTCATATTCATCTCCGACTTTGGCATATACAACAGTAAAATCGCGGAAGCTTTGTAATCCACTGCGCTTTACTGCCATAGGTACATCGTATGAACCAATTTCAATCGCGGCACTAACAAATGCTCCTTCTGACAACGCAGAATCAGCATTATTAACGACTACACGAAATAGCTTCGCCTGATCATCTCTGACTTTTAGAATACGGCTCTCAACCGTACTCACCTGCTTTTCTTCAACACCATTAATCGTTATCGTGGTTTTTGCACCAAGACGCACGGTTGGTAAGTCTTTTGGAAAAACAGCTAACTGGGCAATTAATGTTTCATCATTGGTAATTTGTAGCAGGGAGCGGCCTTTAGATTGTTCGCCTGAGGTAACGTTAACGGTACTAACAATTCCATTTTGAGCAGAAAAGACTTTGTACGACTGAAGACTTTCATTACTTTCAACCGTGAGTAGTAATTGACCTTTCTTAACTGACTCTCCTAGCTTTACATTAACTTTTTTAACTAACCCGTCAAAGCGAGCATAAACATTACTCGTTGCATCAGCAGGTAGAACTAACTTGCCATAGACTTGAACTGTTTCATGAAATGTTGATGGACCAACAATTTCAGTCGAGATTTCCATTGCTTTTGCTACATCTTCAGCAATTTTTGTCCGACCTTCAAAGTTGTCATACTGCCAGTTGAAGGTTTTACCCTGATATTTTGCAGTGAGTGAAACCATAAATGAGTGCGGTTCATAGATAACCATGTCACCTCGAAGATATTCGCCTTCTTGGTAAAAATTTATATCGTCTATGCCATCACCCAATCTAGTCAACTTTACATTAAGGTCAACCTCTGACGGATCAATTGCTTTTCCGTCTGTTGATGCCCATACACGAAATTCAGGAGGGACGCCTGTTTCAAAGATTGAGAGTTCAATGGCAAAATCACCATCACGCAACATTCGTCCACGGTTGGGACCTTTTTCAGGTTCGGCTTCTTCTACCTTCGGCTCTGAAACCGCAAAGCTTGGGAAGCTTGCACTTATGCTAACAAGCCAGACGGTGCTTATTAAGGCTAATATTTGAAATGTTGGTTTCATGATTATTTCTCTTTCTTGTCTTTATTAATGGTTAAAATGGACGTTCCGGTTAAACGTTCAATTTCAATATTGTTTAAATGTGCATTTTGATAAGCAGCTATCAAATCAGATTGAGCATTGAGTAGGGCTTTCTGGGTGTTCATCCATTCGGTATAGCTATACTTACCAACGTTATATGCTTTTTCTGCCTCTTTAAAAGCTTGCTCCAAAACAGGAATAATATTGTCAGATACCGCATGAATGACATGTTGGCTATGCTTCAATTGTTCGATAAGAACATATAACTGAGTATTGAGTTTATGAACTAACGCTAACGACTCTGTTTCTAGTTGACTTTGAGAGGCTCGCAAGGCTTTTATTTTTCCTTCATTTCGATTCCCATCACCAAAAGGAATTGAAATTCCAGCAACTAAGCCGAAGTCATCAGTTGTTTCATATCGACGTAAGCCTGCTGAAAATTGCCATAATGGTTTGCTTTCAATGCGTGCAAGCTCTATCTCAGACTGGGCAATTCGTTGTTTTGTTGCAAAAAGATTCACTGAAGGTGTTTGTCTAAGTTTCGTAAATAAAGAATCAAAATTGGTTACACTTGGTAAAGATAATAATGAACCCACTATCATACTTTTCTTATGCCTATTATTTTGATTTACTCCTTTAATTTGCTCACCCCATTGTGCAAATAATTGGTACTTACTTGCATCAACTTCGTGAGTTAAATCCTCAACTATCAACTCACGATTAGCTACCTCAGCCTGAGACTTTAATTTATCTACTAAAGAGGACTTCCCTGCTTTTACGCGTTTACTTATTGCTTCAAATGAATTATTCGCTTGCTTAAGACTAAATTGAGCTAACTTCAATCGCTCATTATTGACAAGAACTTGTATAAAGTAACGTGCCGTTTGTGCAGCTAAATCCAAAGCTTTAACTTCACGCTCTAAAGCGACTGTAGAGCCATATTGTTTAGCTGCTTTTATTTTACTCTGTACCAATCCACCATCTAATAACCAAGAAATAGAAAGTGTTGATTGTGCACTCTTAAAGCCGCTGTGCTCACCTGTACCTAAAGCATCTTCAATGGTAAAACCAATTTGTGGTCTAGATTGAACCCCTGCCTGTTGAGCATAGCCAGAATACATCTTGGCTTGAATGGCAAATGATTTTAGCTCAGGATGCATATCTATTGTCTGTGCAATAGCTGAACGCAAATCAACCGTTTGCAAAGGAACTTCTTGGGCAAATGCAATTGTTGGTATGAATGGCATCAGCACCAATAAAACATTCCGACGAATCCTTACAAAAAA
>NZ_BADX01000065.1:0-1192 GCF_000241365.1 Pseudoalteromonas sp. BSi20480
GCTTACATTTGTATATTGGGGCATACCAACTAAGTCAATGTCTATATTCTTAGTCATTGCGCCATGTGTCCATCTTAACTCTAATTGTCGAACAGCATCAGCATACCTATTAGCACTTTCAAAGTCTGAATAGGTCGTTATTTTCATGTCTGGAAATAACCTAGGAAGTTGCTCATTTGGAGTATCATACGGCACCTCATGAGTTGCTGTCGTTTTATGGGGCTTAGCATGAGCTAACCAATTTCGGAATTTAATCATTTCTTGTATTGTCTGCCAAGGCTGAGCAGAAAAATCAGCGTCTATACCTAGCTCTTTAGAAACCAATATGATTTTTCCAATGATCGATGTAGATTCAAAGTTTTTCCATTGGTTTTTAAACAACTGAGAACCATATACATTTGCCATAGCCTCTACAGAGAAAACTGAAAAGATCATCGATGGTATTATCCATCTAAATTTATGACCAGCTTGCTCTTCCTCTGCCATTCTTAATTGGTTTGCAGCTATGGACTGAAGAGGAATTATCTCTGGGCATTCAACTGTAACTTTTACTTTTTTGGTACGACTCAATCTGAACTCTCCATGTAAGCTAACGCCGCAAATAAACGGCAAAAAATAGCTGGCTATAATTTGAGAGGCACGAACAAAGCCAACTGTTTTTTGTCCGTACTTTTTAATTTGCTTTGTTAGGTGCGTAAGAATCCAAATACTCACCTACTCGACCACCAAATAGCGAAGGTGATGTATTATGTATTTTACGTTTAGCATATGAGCAAGACTCTTTAACTCTGATGCTGCTCTCAGATTGCCATAATGCCGCGTCTGTATTTTTTACTATTTCTTTTAATGGTTGCTTGCTGATGATAACTGCTTTATCGATGAGCTGTTTGTTACTTAAGTACCACTCATTTATTTCTTCTTCGGTTGCGCTATCACAGTATTTTTTTAAAGATAATATGTAGCTAAAAACCTGACGAGCTCTAAATGCAGCATCTTTATATGAACAAACACCATCTCGTCTTTGCTTGCCCTCTGGGACTGGTTCACAAGGTTCCACAGCAGAGACTCTAAATGAAAAAAGCAGAAGCAAAGTTAGTAATACGATCTTCATTGGCACCTAACGCCCGCTTAAGCGGAAAAATATTGTTGGCTACAATGTTGAACGGAGTGAAAACAGCCAACTGTATTTTTT
>NZ_BADX01000064.1:0-40764 GCF_000241365.1 Pseudoalteromonas sp. BSi20480
AAGCGTATAAGCAGTTAAATTTATTATAAAAACAGGCTAATTAGAATGATTAGATCAATATTTACAATGCTTTTGTTACTCTTAATAACTGGCTGCGCATCGCAATACCCTAATCAGCAAGTTGTCGGAAAGCAATTTCCAACGATTACTGGCGAAAGCTTAGAGAATAAAGAATTTGTTATTCCGAGTGATTTTAACACTGAAAAAACCTTGCTGCTTATAGGCTATAAACAAGATAGCCAGTTTGATATTGATCGCTGGTTAATCGGTTTAGATATGGCCGGTGTAACACTCCCTACCTATGAGTTACCTACCATTGCCGGCATGACACCGCGAATGTTTAGCACGTTTATTGATAATGGTATGCGCAAAGGGATTCCTAAAGAGTTATGGGGTGGTGTTATTACTATTTATAAAGACGGTGAAGCGGTGCAAAAGTTTACTGGTAACCAAAGCCCTAACAATTCGCGCGTTATTCTTATAGATAGCACAGGGAAAATATTATATTTTTACGACCGTGGTTTCTCTGTTGATGCGCTCAATAAATTAAAGGCAAAAATATAACGTTTTAAAGTGTGGTCGTTATTTATGGAAAATTTAAATAACGGCTCAGTATAATTTTTCAGTACTGAGTATTGAGATAAAGCTAATAGGTAATGCTCAACAGATCAGAGCAGTATAATATATGAGGTATAGTATAAATTAATTTTTAAGCTATTGTTATTTATATGTATTATTTTTTCGCTGCTTTTTCTCTTTATTCTTAATACTAAAATCGCATTGTAAACCTCGGATATTTTAGTTAATCTAGTATCAAAGTTTCAAGGATGAAATCTATGCTAAAACCGCACACCGTATTTGTTAAAACCACCTTTCAATCTTCTTTTCACTGTGAAAGTTACACAATTATATTAAAAACTATGCAGGCTATTTTTGGTGATATAAAAATGGATGATGCGTTGCCTAAACCTGACGCGCGCGACAAGTTTGATTTATATTTAATTGATGGTGCTAAAAATAACTGGCTTGATTTATTACCTGCTGATTTACTTTGTTTAGCAAAAAAGCATAAGGTTGTTTTATTTAATGTTGAGCAAGAGGCTGTTTGCGAAAAAAACTTACTATTAAATCATGTTAATGGTGTTTTTTATAAATCGGATGCGCCAGAAGTTATTTTTAAGGGGTTAGTTAGGGTCACATCCGATGAACTGTGGTTTACCCGAAAAGTAATTTCTAAAGCATTTAGTGATATTTTATTAGTTGCCTCTTCTTTTAACTCTTTAAAAGACGATATTACATTAAAGCAAGACGATTATGCTCACCTGACCAAACGCGAAAAGTCGGTTATTCATTTAATTGCTCAAGGCGCGAGTAATAATACGATCGCGGATAAACTTAATATAAGTGATCACACAGTAAAAACTCATTTGTATAGTGCCTTCAAAAAAACAAATTCACGAAATAGAGTAGAGCTTGCAAACTGGGCCCAGCGTTATGTAGCGGTATTATTACCTATGAGTAAGTAGCTTATTGCGGCTAAATAACAACATAAACCATATAAAAAGGCTACGTAATGTAGTCCTTTTTAGTTTTTTAAAATAAAATATTAAGCTGCTTTTTGAGCCCATAAGCCTTTATCAATGCCCTTTGTAACTAGGTCGGTCAGTGCTTTTTCTATTGCTTGAGTAACACATATACTCATGGGTTCGTTGTCGCTAAAGCCACCTTCAGCTTCGGCAAGGCGCTTGTAGCTTACATATCTAAAAAAGCCTGCTCTCATTTCTTGGCTTAGTACTTTTTTGCTGGTGGCAACGCTCAATAGCACTTGGCCTGTTCGTACGTCTACGGCGCGTAAATATATTGAAATAGCATCTTCTCTATAAAGCTCAGAGGCGCCAATACCAAAGTACTCCATCCCTAAACCACCGGTTTTTACGTTGGTATCGTAGCTAATAATACCGCCTTCTAAAATTATTTTAGCGGTGGTTAATGGAGGAAGTTCAACACTGTTTGGGTTTTCTGATTGGGCTGCCCGAATAATTTTTCTTTCCGTTAATATATTTTGCAGACCTTCTCGTTCAACCGGTGTAAACCAGTCTGATTCATGAAGCGCTTGTACTAAAATAGAATTAGCGCCTTGTGTTACGGCAGTAGAAAAGGAGCTTACATTTGTTTGGGGTTTGTATTGACCTGTTTGATCTCTAAATGAGTAAACTGAAACCGGTATACTGCCTGCTGGCTTTGGTAAGTTTTTTAGATCGCTGAATATTTCTGTTGGCTCAAGGCTCATTGCATTTTGTTGTGACGGTGGAATTAATTTGCCTAATGTTGAGCAACCGCTTAGCAGTAATAGTATTGCTATTGTTATTATTTTTTTCATTATCCAAACCTCGGTACTTCAATAATCACGACGGTGTCATCAATAATATTTGTTATTTTGACTGTAATGGTATCAGCGGTGCTGGTGATGACTTCAATTTGATAATCGCCACTCATAAAAATTGAGTCTTGGTCAAAAATACTGTCTTCTATATCTTCCCCAAAGGCCATGTCTGTTATTTCACGTACCATACGGTTTAAATAAGTACGTTCAAGTGAGTCCTGAAATTGTTCAGCATAGCCTTTTTCGATTGAAGGCGCTTTATGCTTATTTTGGGCTTGTGCTTTACTCAATAGCATATTGGCATTAAGTGGGTTACCGCCAAAACTTGGGTTTATTGGGGTATAAACCATTTCAGTTGCTGATGCGCAAAAGGATAATGTTGTTATTATTGTAAATATTATTTTTTTCATTTTACCATCCATTTAAAGCCATATCTTTAGAAGATGTAGCCATGTTTGAGCGAGCCATTGCATCAATAACCGTATAGACCGCTTGTTCAACGCGTGCATCTAATGGCTCTAATCTGCGCCCTAAATAGGTTGCATATATAGTTTGATTGTTCATCACTAAGGTAAGCTTTGTTCCAGCTTTAGGTATTACTGTTTCTTTGATTTCAATGTTAAAACCAGCCGTTGAAGGTAAGTCTCGCCAGTAATTTGAAAATTCATAGTAGAATTGATGCCCAAATCGGCTAATGCTTCTATCAAGTAACAGCCCATCAATTTCAAGTTCATCTGCAGCAACACCTGGAGGGGCCAAATACAAAGCGAGTAAGAGCAGGAGAGTGATTTTTTTATTTATTTTCATAGTTTAAAATAGGGGAGTTGAAGCTCCCCTTCATTGTTATTAATTACATTTGTGTAATTGTGGCTGTATTACCGTCGCCAATTTGAGTAACCGTTACAGTACTATTAACACCAATAACACCACCCTCAACAATGTTGTCATTACCAAGTTGAGTTACATTGAATGTAACGTTTTCACCACCTACTAAAAACGGTGATTGCTCAGTACCAACAACCCAGTTATTTTCACCTTCTTGAGAAATATCTATGCTGTGGCCACTGCCTTCAACCATCATATCGATAAGGTTAAAGTCGCCATTTTGCGCAATATCAATTTGGTTAAAGTTACTATCAAGAATACCTGCAAGTGTAACCATGGTTTCATTTTGCAAGCCATCTTGTGTAATTTCGATGTCGTTTTCATTAGATGTAAGTGAAACGTCAGGGTAAGATGATTCAACAACGGCGATGTTTTCTTCACCAAGTTGGGTAAGGTTTACATCATTTCCTAGGCCATTAAAGTTTACTAAATGAGCTGAGTTAACATCGCCAAATTGGCTAATTGTAAATTCATTATCTGAGCCTAATACGCCCATGTATGCTTCATTTTCGCTACCATTTTGAATGGCTGTAAGTTCGTTGTCGTTACCAATTAACTCAGCAGTTGTTGTATTAAAGTCACCATTTTGCATCGCCATTACTTCGTTGTTTTCGCCTTCAAATAAAGCTGAATCAACATTATTAGCTAAGCCTTCTTGGTCTATACCTACTTCGTTATCATTACCTACAATAGCTGTGAAATTAACGGTGTTGTCTGCACCTTCTTGCTCAACACCAAACTCATTATTGTCACCGTAAAGCTCTGTAAGTGTTACAGCATTTTGGTCGCCAACTTGCTCAATGTCTAACTCGTTATCGTTACCTTGTAGCGAGGTCACTCTGAACGTATTATAAAAGCCGTCTTGCTCTACCATTACTGCATTATCGTCGCCTGTAGCGCTTGTAATTACAGCTTCATGCCATTCACCAGTTTGTAATGCACTTAGCTCATTGCCACTGCCTTGCATGTCCATGTTGTAAAACCAATGACCACCTGTACCTTGTTCAATATCAACAATGTTGTCATCACCCACAATAGAGTTAATTGCTTCATTGTTAAAAAATAAACCTTCGCCCTCTTGTGAAACATAAAGCTGATTATTGTTGCCGGTGACTGTAGTTAAAGCACCATTGTACAAACCGTCCTGAGAGTATATTTGTACGTTGTTATCGCCAACGGTGGTTACTTCTACAAAGTTACCTGTTTGGAATTGCGATACCTCGGTCGTGTTGTCATTACCAATGGTGGTAACCTGCATTGCATTGCCATCACCATCTTGCAGCAGTAATGCTGTGTTACCTACTTGGGTTTGCGCAAGTACCATTGAATTGCTCGTGCTTTGCACAGACACTTTTGTGCTTAAATCAGATACTGAGCCAGATTTAGTTGCTGTATCTGCAAAGGTAGAGAAGCTTGTGCCCATTGCAATTGCCACTGCACAGCTTAAAAGTGATTTATTTAACTTCATTATTTTCTCCTTGAAATAAAAATACCGAATGCCCTACGTTATTTTGTTTATATAGAGTATTCGCGTTTCCAGCATGCCGTGCCGGTATAAAGTTGTGATCTAAATGTTATTCAATGTTGTGTTGCGTTTTTTAAATGCACATTCACTGTATTCTTGAATTGTTAATTCTTAAATCATCTTTTTTTACCAATTTTTTTATTGTTTTAATACAATTGGTTATGGTGCTTATATTTTTATTCTCACTGTTTTAATTAAAAAACCAGTAAAAATTGTTGATCTATTTAAGTGTCCGATTATAAGAATTTGGCTCATAAAAAAGACTGCTTTTAGTTGTTTTTTTAGTTGCGCTACTGGTCAAAAATGTTGATTTTTTATTGTTTCCAATTTAAAGACTTGAGTAATTTTTGATTTGTTAGTTTGCTGGGTACATGCCATGTGATCTTTCTTATTCGATGTTGTCAGTAAACTTGCTTAAATTTTTAAGCTTAATCAACTATGGATAGAACAATGAAAACAAAATTATCTATTATTACACTTGCGCTTGTTCCTTGTTTAGCTGCTGCGCAACTACCAGAAACAAGTATTAAGCAATCAGTAACTGCAAGCAGTGATTCGCTTATTGTTAAATACAAAAAAATAGTGTCAGCTAAAATGCGTAAGCAAGCTCGCTCGTTAGTAAGAGCCAAAATCTCTGACATGAACAGCGATGAGGTTGATGATAACTATAAGTCTTTACTTTCAGGCCGCTTAGCTAAATTTAAAGTAACGGGTATGAGTACTAAAGAGGCGATTAAACGCCTTAAAACTCATCAGGCTATTGAGTATGTTGAGCCAGACTACCGTGTAAGCATTGCCACTACGCCAAATGATCCGCGTTTTGGTGACCTGTGGGGTTTAAATAACGAGGGTCAAACCGGTGGTGTAGCTGACGCCGATATTGATGCACCTGAAGCATGGTCAATTTCTACGGGTAGTAGAGATGTGGTTGTTGGTGTAATTGATACCGGTGTTGATTATAGTCACCCCGATCTTTTAGCAAATGCTTGGGTTAACCCTGGTGAGATTGCTGGCGATGGAATTGATAACGACGGTAACGGTTATGTTGATGATGTTCATGGCATCAATGCAATTACTAACTCAGGCAACCCAATGGACGATCAAGGGCATGGTACGCATGTTTCAGGAACCATTGGTGCAAGTGGCAACAATAACGAAGGTATTGTGGGTGTAAACCATGATGTATCTATCGCTGGTTGTAAATTTTTAGATGCTTCAGGTAGTGGTTCAACGTCTGATGCCATTAAATGTATTGACTACATGGTTGGTCTTAAAAACTCAGGTGTTAACCTTCGCGTACTAAATAATAGTTGGGGTGGAGGCGGTTATAGCCAAGCTTTAGCCGATGCAATAACGGCCAGTGAAGATGCAGACATTTTATTCGTAGCAGCAGCAGGGAATGACGCAGTAGATAACGATGTAAACCCGCACTACCCATCTAACTACGAAAACGACAGCGTGCTATCAATTGCAAGTACAGATAGCAGTGATAACATGTCTGGTTTTTCACAGTGGGGCCTAGAAAGTGTTGATATGGGCGCGCCGGGTAGCGCTATTCTTTCAACTATTCCAGGTGGCGGTTACGCTAGTTATTCTGGCACTTCAATGGCAACTCCACATGTTGCAGGTGTGGCTGCTCTTGTTCTTTCAGTAAACCCTGATTTAACAGCCGTAGAGTTAAAAGAGTTATTAATGAGCAGCGGCGATGCTAATACTGCTTTAACAGGTAAAACAGTTGCAGGTACGCGTTTAAATGCAAACCAGGCATTATTAGATGCTGACCCTACACCTGGCTTTAAATTATCGGTTACTCCTACAACTCAGCAAGCAACTGTTGGCGACACGGTTACCTACATGTTTGAAATTGGTTCGATTGCGCAGTGGGATGGCGATGTAGCGCTTTCTCTTAGCGCTGGTTTAGAGGGGGCAACATTAAGTGCTTCTACGGCACGTCCAGGTGATGAAGTTGTGTTAACTGTAAATACGTTTGATGACACGCCTTGGGGTAATTATGATTTTACTGTTGAGGCAAGTACAGATCAGCAGTTAAAAACACAAACTGTGTCATTAATGCTACAGCCTGCGGGCTTAAACGATTTTACATATAGCAGTGATGAAAACGTATCTATTCCAGATAACGATCCACAAGGTGCAAGCTCTGTAATTACCGTTGCTGATGATTTAACTCTTTTTGGCACTTCTGCCGATGTAAACATTACACATACTTGGTCTGGTGACTTGGTACTGACGCTAACATCAGCTCAAGGCTCTGAAGTTACGTTACAAAGTAACCAAGGTGGCAGTGACGACGATATTGTTAAAACATTTACATCAAGCGCATTTAACGGTGAAGTTGCGACAGGCGATTGGACATTAAGCGTTGTAGATACAGCTGGCTTAGACACGGGTAATATTAATGGTTGGTCCCTTACTTTTAGTGCTATTGGAGAGGTTACTCCTCAGCCACCACAAGCTAACTTTAACGCTGAAATAGAAGGCTTAACGGCCATGTTTACAGATTCAAGCACTGATGCTAATAACGATATTACACAGTGGAGCTGGAACTTTGGTGATGGTGCAACATCGTCTGATCAAAACCCAACTCATGTGTATGCCGGCTCTGGCAGCTACAACGTTGAACTAACCGTAACAGACAGCGAAGGTAATACGAGTACGTATATGCAAACGGTTGTTGTTAGTGATGTAGATATTGAGCTTACATTAAAACGCGCTAATAAATCACGCTTGGGTACTATGCGTGTAGATCTTAGCTGGGGCACAGTAGGAGCTGAATCAATGAACGTTTACCGTAATGGTGAGCTAATTGATACTACGTCGGATAACGGCCGCTACCGTGATTACGAGCGTGGTGCTTCACTTTCTAGCTACGATTACCAATTATGTGTTTCTGATAACGTATGTTCTAACATCGTAACAGTAACATTTAATTAAGTAACACCCCCTTAGAGTAACAAAAGCCCAGCTAAGCTGGGCTTTTTATGTTTTACAATGCCATTATTTTAGAAGCGCCGTCATAATTATAATTGTTTGTATGGATGGGTTTTAAGCCAATGCTCCGCAATTTGCTCGCGCGTGGCAAACCAAACTTGTTCATGCGAGCGGGCATATTTTAAAAACCGTGCGAGGGCTTTAATGCGCCCAGGGCGGCCAATTAAGCGGCAATGCAGCCCTATCGACATCATTTTTGGGGTGTTTTCAGCTTGTGGGTCGCCTTCTGCATAAAGCGTATCGAATGCATCTTTTAAATAATTATAAAACTGATCGCCGGCATTAAAACCTTGCACTGCAGCAAAGCGCATGTCATTTACATCAAGCGTGTAGGGCACTATTAGCTGTGGTTTTCCTTCTTTAATACTGTAAAAGGGTAAATCGTCGCTGTAGTCATCGGCATCATATAAAAAAGTGCCATTTTCTACCACAAGGGCTGCAGTATTTGGGCTTGTGCGTCCGGTGTACCAGCCTTTAGGCTTTTTACCGGTAAGTGCTTGAATGATCTCAATGGCTTTTTGCATGTGCTCGCGCTCGGTTTGCTTATCTATATGTTGATAATTAATCCAGCGCAGGCCGTGGCTTGCAATTTCGTGCCCTGCCTCTATAAACGCTTTAGCTACATCGGGATGGCGCTCAAGGGCCATTGCGACTGCAAAAATGGTGACCGGTATATCGTATTTTTTAAAGAGTTTAAGTAAGCGCCACACGCCTGCGCGCGAGCCATATTCGTAAATAGACTCCATGCTTATGTGGCGGTCTTCTACATGCGGAGCACTGACTATTTCAGACAAGAATGTTTCGGCCGCTGCATCACCGTGTAATACACAGTTTTCGCCGCCTTCTTCGTAATTTAATACCACTTGTACGGCTATGCGGGCTTTATTGGGCCAATTTGCATGGGGCACCTGTGAGCCATAACCAATTAAATCGCGCGGGTAGTGTTTAAATTGCTCGCTCATGTTATTGCTCCTTTTTAAGCGCTGTGAGCCAAGAGCCTAGCGTTTCGCGCTCTGTATCAGTCATTTTGGTCATATTTGCCAATGGCATGTCTTTGGTTATAACTGCGCGGGTATGAATAAGCGTGCTGGCTTTTTTTACATCATTGATAGAGTCGAGCTTAAAGCCAAGCGGCGCTGTTTGAAAAAGCTCAGAGGTGGGTGTTTCACTGTGGCACTGTGTACAGTGCTTGCTGATTATATCCCACACTTGAGTGTCGGTAATGCTCGCTTGTAAAGGTGCGTTTTCGTCTGCATTTGTTGGGCTGCTAGGCCAAGGCGCTATGGCAAGCATTAAGGCAAAAAAGGCGGCAATACCACTTATAAGTACCGAGGGTTTATTAACGCCTTGGTGCTTTAAGTTAAAGTAATGGCGTATCCACATGCCAATGCCAAATAGCGCAATTAATATAAGCCAGCCAAAGCTGTGGCTGTAGGTATATGGAAAGTGGTTGCTCAGCATAATAAATACCACAGGTAACGTGGCGTAGTTATTATGAATAGAGCACAGCTTTGCTTTTAAACCCGGTGCTGAATCAGGAATGCGGCCAGCTTCTACTTCGCTTACCATGTAGCGTTGCCCTGGCATAATAATGTGGTACACATTGCCAACCATACACGTACCAATAAGCGCACCTACATGAATATACACCGCGCGGTCACTAAATAGCTGGTCAACCCCGTAGGTCCAAAGGGCCAATATGCAAATGACCACAGCAATAAACGCTTTACCGTTTTCAACAAGCCGGGTTTTACACAATAATCGATAAACACCATACCCTAAGCCAATAAAGCCAAGCGATGCGCCAATAGCGGCAAATTTACTTAGTTCACTTTTACTGTTATCGATTAGGTAAACATCGGCGCCAACATAATAAAGTAGGCTAAATAATAAAATACCGGTGATCCACGTTGTGTAGGCTTCCCACTTAAACCAGTGCAGGGTGTGCGGCATTTTTTCAGGGCCATTTTGATACTTAGCAACTTCGTAAAAGCCACCGCCGTGCACGGCCCATAAATCGCCTTTTATACCTTTGTCTTGTTTCCACTGGGGTGGTGTTTGTAAGTTATTATCAAGCCACGCAAAATAAAACGACGCTCCAATCCACGCTATACCTGCAATTACATGAAAATAACGCAGTACTAAATGAGCAAGCTCAAATAAATAATTTTCCATTGGCTAAGCCTCTTCTAATTGCGGTGTCTGGGTGGCTGTAAATTGTTTTTTATCATCGCGCTTATACACGCTTTTACCCATGATGTAGGTTTGTTCAATGCAGCGGTCGTCGCCTAGCATCATCATGGCAAAGAGTTGCTCGTGCAGGGTTTTTGCATGGCCAATTCTGAATTTTAAAAACGAGGTGGCGGCGTAATCCATTACAATACAGTCAGCCTCGCAACCTACTGCAAAATTACCTATGGTGCCCTCTAAATCAAGGGCTCGCGCACCGCCAAGAGTTGCTAAGTATAGGCCCTTAAAAGCTGAGAATTTTTGACCTTGAAGCTGTTGAATTTTGTACGCTTCATTGCCTGTTTGCAGCATCGAGAAACTTGTGCCTGCGCCTACATCTGTACCCATGCCTACGTTAATACCGTGCTCTTCACAGGCCTTTAAGTTTAATAAGCCAGAGCCTAAAAATAAGTTAGAGGTAGGGCAGTGAGAAATAGCCGCGTTGTTATCGGCAAGGCAGCAAAGCTCGCGCTCAGATAAATGAATACTATGAGCAAATACAGAGCGTTTACGCACCATTTTAGCTTGCTCGTAAACACTTAAGTAGTCACCAGCTTCTGGGAATAACCCTTTTACCCATTCACACTCGTCTTTGTTTTCAGATAAGTGCGTATGCAGGTACGTGTCGGGGTATTCTTCTAATAATTGAGTACATTTTTGTAGTTGCTCAGGGGTAGATGTAGGTGCAAAACGAGGGGTTACCGCATAGCTCAACCTATCAACATTGTGCCATTTTTTTATTAATGCTTTTGATTGATCGTAACTGGTTTTCGCGCAATCTGATAAATCGTCAGGACAATTACGGTCCATCATGACCTTACCGGCAATCATACGTAAATTACGTTTTTGAGACTCGTTAAAAAACGCATCAACCGATTGTGGATGCACCGTGCCAAATACCAATGCGGTGGTGGTGCCGTTACGTAATAACTCATCTAAAAAGCGGTTTGAAACCTCACTTGAGTACACTTCACTGGCAAACTTTTTTTCGGTTGGGAAGGCGTATTCGGTAAGCCAACTTAAAAGCTGCTCGCCATACGCGCCGACCATTTCGGTTTGCGGCAAATGTATGTGCGTGTCTATCATGCCGGGCATTACCAATTTGCCATCGTGGCGAATAAGAGTGGCTGATTTATCTAAGCTTGGCAGTATGTCTTGCTCGTAACCAAGGTTAACGACTTTGCCGTTTTGAATAACTAACGCGCCTTTTTCAAAATAGCGATGGGCGCTTTCGCCTGCTATGGCGGGGTCGTCAACAAAATCGAGTATGTTGGCACAAATTACGGTTAGTTTATTATTATTTTGCGTGCTCATAATTAGCTGCCTCTGTACGTTGAGTAGCCAAACGGGCTAAGCAATAACGGGATGTGATGGTGTTTTTGATCTTGTAATCTAAAGGTAATTTGGGCCTCTGGGTAAAACGCTGGGGTAGGTTGGTTTTTATAGTAACTATCTAAATCAAATACCAACTTATAGGTTGCAAATGCTACGTCTGTATTTAGCCAGTCGGTAATGCGCCCGTCGCTGTTTGTTTTACCTTGAGCAATTAATTGCCACTCGTTATTAGTGTGAACAAACAATTTTACTGTGACATTTTCAGCCGGCTTGCCTGTACTGGTATCGAGAATATGGGTAGTGATAGGGCTTTTATTCATACTTTTATTCATAGCAATGACTCCAATCTTATTTTTGTTATTTTGGCTTGTTCGCCCGCGGCAATTGTTAGCTCTTCTTCGCGGGTGTTGTCTACGCGCTGCTCTATTAGCTCAAGCATTTTCTCAGCACTTTTACCGCTGGCACACACAATAAAAATAAAGCCAAATTTACTGAGGTATTGTTTATTTAGCTCAATCATTTTTTTTAGGGTTTTGCTCGTTTGCTTTACTCATACCCGATTGTTCGTGCCCCGCTTTTTTTGCGGTAGCGGCGTACTTTTTACTTAATGTTGATAAATCGCCTATTTGCGGGTGGCCTTCAAAAGCGGCCAAATAATCGCTCTCACTTAGGCTATCCCATACGGTTTGCGCACTGTGAAAGAGGTGATCTTTATTTTCAAATGGCATGATATTTAGCATACCGCTTACCCAGTTAGGGGCGGCGCAGCAATGCTCTAATGCTTGATGCGCTTGCGCTGTATTTAGGTTATTAATTTTTAAGCTACTCATGCGCTTTCTTCCTCGTGCGTGGTGCTAATTAATGCATTTTTAAGTGCACGCCATTGCAAGCCTTGGCGTTTGGGCGCATGGGTTTGCATAGCCTGATAAAGGCCAATTAACTGCCCGCTAATTGATATTGCTACTTCCATTGGGAGCTTGCCCGTTACATTTTCAAGTCCAACAGGGCAGGTCATTTGCTTTATTTGCTCGATGGTAAAATTGCGATGAGCTAAGCGTTGTTTAAAGCGTTTTGCTTTGGTATCTGAGCCAATAACACCAAGCCAATTGGCATCAGCGCGTTTAATAATGGCTTGTGTGAGTGCAAAGTCGAGCTGGTGGTTATGGGTTAATATTAAGTAATTATTAGCCTTTGGTGCGCGTTTAACTTGCTCTGTTGGCTCTTCATCAACCACTTTTATTACGTTATTAGGAATAACCTGTGGGAATACATCGGCGCGGCTATCTATCCAACGTATACGCATAGGCAGCTGTGCCAATATACCAATAAGCGCCTGTGCTACATGGCCTGCGCCATAAATATCAAGGGTAAAGCGCTCGCATTGCATGCACTCAAGCATCACTGTGGCAGCTCCGCCGCAGCATTGGCCTAAATTTGCGCCTAGGTTAAATTGCTCTATCACTTGGGCTGCCTCGCCTTTAGCAAGTAGCTCGCGGGCTTTTTCTATTACTACGTATTCAAGGTGACCACCGCCAAGAGTGTCGTAAATATGCTCGCCGCTTATTACCATTTTAGAGCCTGTGCCACGGGGGGTTGAGCCATTGGTTCCCAGCACTGTCGCAATAACATAGTTAGTGCCGCTTTGTTCGTGCTCATTTATAGCCTGCGCCCAATTTTGAGTATGAAAACCCTGAAATGACTCATTTAAATTAGCCATGTTGCTGCTCCTTAAACCAGCTAGCGGTTTGCTCAATTGCATTAAGTACACGCTCAGGTGTAGCAGGTGTGTCAAGTGGGGCGGTGTATTTGTAATCGGCCACACTGCTTATGGCATTACGAATCGCACTCCACACACTAAAGGCCAACATAAACGGCGGCTCGCCAACTGCTTTTGACCTAAATACAGTGGTTTCTGGGTTGGCAGAGTTATATAAATTGACGTTAAATTCGGCAGGGGTATCGCCAATAGCCGGAATTTTATAGTTAGCTGGGCTAAAGCTTGCAAGCTGGCCTTTATCGTTCCATTGTAGGTCTTCGGTGGTAAGCCAGCCCATACCTTGCACAAAAGCCCCTTCAACTTGCCCTATATCAAGTGCTGGGTTTATTGAACTGCCCACATCGTGCAGAATATCAACACGGGTTACGGTATTTTCACCTGTCAGCGTATCTACCTCTACTTCACTCAGTGCTACGCCGTGCGCGTAGTAAAAAAACGGTCGGCCTTCGCCTTTCGCTCTATCGTAATGAATTTTAGGCGTGGCGTAATAACCGGTTGATGAAAGCGATATTCGATTCATGTAAGCAAGGTTTGCTAGTTCGCTAAAGCTAATTTCGCCTTTGCTAAAGGTAATGAGGTTATCTTTAAATACAATACTTTGGCTGTCTGCTTCAAAGTGCTCGCTTATAAAGTTTATTAAGCGCTCTTTTATTGTGTTTACTGCATTTAGTGCCGCCATACCGTTTAAGTCGGTACCGCTTGAAGCCGCGGTTGGCGAGGTGTTTGGTACTTTGTCGGTACGAGTAGCGCTTATGCTTACTGCGTCAAAATCAACGCCAAAGCCATGGGCTACAATTTGCGCTATTTTTGTATTAAGCCCTTGACCCATTTCGGTGCCGCCATGGTTTAAATGAATTGATCCATCGCTATAAACATGTACGAGTGCACCCGCCTGGTTTAAGTGCTGTACGGTAAACGATATACCGTATTTTACCGGCGTCATCGCAAGGCCTTTTTTGATAATGGGCGATGATGCATTAAAGGTTTTAATTGCCTTTTTTCGCGCCCAGTAATCACTCGACTCCTCAAGCTGGCTTATCATATCTTTTAAAATATGTTGCTCTACGGTTTGATGGTACGGTGTGGTGTCGCGGCCTTTTTTGTATAAATTAAGTTTTCGGATCTCAAGCGGATCTTTACCTAACTTAGCTGCAATGTCGTCCATTATTAGCTCGCCCATGATCATGCCTTGCGGGCCACCAAATCCTCTGAATGCGGTGTGGCTTACAGTATTAACTTTACAGCGATTACCTTTAATGGTGGCAGCTGGGTAGTAATAAGCGTTATCGGTATGAAACATGGCGCGGTCTACAATTGCATCCGATAAATCGGGCGAATAACCACAAAACCCATTTACGGTTACATCAGCGCCTTCAATTAGGCCATTTTCGTCAAACCCTACATGGTATTGATTATAAAATGGGTGGCGCTTACCGGTAAGTTTAAAGTCGTCGCTGCGGGCTAGGCGCATTTTAACGGCGCAGCCAAGGTGATAAACCGCAAGCGCTGCAAGGCAAGCCCACGGCGCGCCTTGAGTTTCTTTGCCGCCAAAAGCACCGCCCATTCGGCGGGTTTCTACGTTTACAAAGCTAAATGGCTTTTTTAAAATTTTAGCAACTAAGTTCTGCACCTCGGTTGGGTGCTGCGTAGAACATTGAACATGAATCCCGCCATCGTTGTCGGGCTGAGCGAGTGCTATTTGCCCCTCAAGGTAAAAGTGTTCTTGCCCGCCTATGTGTATTTCACCTTTAAGCTGGTGGGCTGCATTATTAATAGCATGTTCGCTATTACCGCGGTTGAGTGAATGAGGCGGCCTTACCCAGTGCTCTTTTTTTATGGCTTCTTTAATATCAAGTATGGGGGTGGTTTGCTCGCACTCTATAACCACTAAACGAGCAGCGCGGCGCGCCATTTCGTAGCTGTCGGCAACGACTACCAGCACAGGTTGCCCGTGGTATTGAATTTCATGATTGGTTAATAGCACATCACCTGGGAATATTGGGCCAATATCAAGCTTACCGGGTACATCATCAGCCGATAAAATACGCTTAACACCTGCCACTTCAAGCGCTTTGCTTGTATCAATTGATTTAATAAAGCCGCTGGTAATGGGCGCAAGTACAGGGTAGGCGTGTAAGCAGCCATGAGGCTCTGGGTTATCGTCGGCGTAGTTTGCATTGCCACATACTTGTTTTATTGCGCTTTCGTGGTACTTAGATTGGCCAACGCTTCCGCCTTGGGCTTTTAGTTTATCCATTTCAAAGTGACGCATGTGAGATCCTCGTAATGGCAATGTTGTTATTATTTTTACTGCTTGGCTGTGCACCACAAAACTCAATACCAATACGTTGTAGCAAGTTTTTGCTTACCGTAGTGCGATAATGTGCGCTGCTGCGTACATCGCTCATAGGGGCAAAGTCATCATTTATAGCGCTAGCGGCATCTATAAACGTGCTTACTTGTAAGGTCTGAGCATTAAGCTTTTGCTCTATGTGCGCGGCGCGTTTTGGTATTGCAGCCATACCGCCCATGGCGCAGCGGGCATTGCTAATTAAACCTTGTGCTTGCTCTATAGCCAGCACTAAACACACAGTAGATATATCATCTTCAAGGCGTTTTGAAATTTTATGACACGCAAGCTTTAACGACTCTGGGCGTTTAGGCACTGTAATTTTGCTAATTACTTCATCGCTTTTAATGATTGTTTTTTTGTAATCAACAAAGTAGTCGGCCACGTTTATAGTGCGTGTGCCTGCTGCGCTTAATAAATCCATAGTGGCATTAAGTGCAATTAATAATGGGGCTGGATCGCCAATAGGAGAGGCATTTCCTATGCTGCCACCTAAGGTGCCACTGTTACGTATTTGATTAGAGCCTAGGCGTTCAAACAGCTCTTTAGACTCAGGGTAGTAAGTGTAAAACGCTTCAACAAACTGGCTGTAAGGTAGTGCTGCACCAATATGTAGTTCGCCGTCGTTATCGCTTAATGTGCACAGCTCTTTAGCTTGGCTTAGGGATATTATTACATCGGGTAATAGCATATTTTGGCTAAGCTCAATGGCAAAGTCGGTGCCACCAGCAACCAAGTGTGCATGCGGATAACGCGCTTTAAGCTCAACAAGTTGCGCTGCACTTTGCGGTAAATAAAACGTACGAGGGCCATTTTTTAAGCAAGGAATATCATCACCTATATTTAGTGATGCCTTAAATTGTGCCGCCATGGCTGAGTAAGGCTCATTTTTACGCTTATAGCTGTAGGCTTTTTCAACTGCGAGTAAAATAGGGCTATAGCCAGTACAACGGCACAAGTTACCACCTAAAGCATGAATAGCAGCTTTTTTACCTGGATAACTCGGTTGATTAATATAAAGCGCCAACATGCTCATTATTATACCTGGGGTACAAAAACCGCATTGCGAACCATGGCACTCTACTAATGCGCGTTGTACTGGGTGTAAGTCATCAAGGGTTGGGTAAAGCCCCGTTGTTACAGCCTCTACGGTTACTATGTGTTTTGCGTGTGCATTGCCTAATAAAAGCAGACAGCTGTTCATAGTTTGGTAGTGCCAAACTGGGTTACCGTTTGAGTTTAGTTTTTCTTCGCCAACTAAAATTGTGCACGCGCCGCAATCGCCTGTAGCACACCCTTCTTTGGTGCCCATTTTCCCTTTTTTGGTGCGAAGCCAGTCCAAAATGGTGAGACTTGGCGAGCATTCTTGTTCTTCAATTGGCGTGTCATTTAACAGAAACTGAATCACACAGACCCCCTTAGCTTTTTAACACCCTGTTTTTAATAAGGTTTGTTGTTTGCTTTTTCGTATTGTTATTGCGCAAGTAAGAAAAAAGCTGTTTTATTATGATTAATACTTTGCAGTTAATATGCCATATCTGACCGATCGGTTAGCTTTTTTGTGTTTGGTTAATTTAACAAGCATTAAAAGCAAGGGGGTGTATTTATTTTTATATTTTATATCAGATGTTTATTTTGTTTTTATTCTTTTTTATATGAGGTGATTAAATTTTTTTGTTAGCTTTTAGGTGAAATTTAAATAGCTTTTATGTATAAACCTGACCAAAAGGATATGTTTATTTTTGTGAGCTTTTTGCTTTTGAAAAGTGCGTTTACATAACTTTTTAAGTTACAGATGTGTGAATATTTAATTGGCTAGGTTGAATGCTTTTTATAAATAACAAGGTCTTTATTAGGCATGACAAATTTAATGAGCACACAATGAACCTAACACACACAAATAACGCACTCACCTTCATACTTACACTCAGCTTTGCATTACTTGGTGTATCGCTTGCTTTAGGTGCAAACCCAAACACACTTACAGCGACCTTTAGCTTTTATGAACTTGATATCTTACTCAGTGTAAATACGTTAGGTTTGCTCACAGGCACCGCTATGATTGCATTAGCTCTCGCCACTCTAGCCGCACATTTAAAATTACTAAAGCCTATGCCAGTAGCTGTTTTAGCGTTAATTGTTTGCATTGTGCCTTTACTTACTTTATTGGCCAGTAACCGTTGGATGGCGCAGTTAGGAGGCTTTCCAATTATTGGCAGTGGGCAAGGCATTATTAAATACTTTGCTGTTATTCCTTTGTATTTATTTTTGTTTTATAAAAATAAGCTCACCGACAAACAACATGTTTTTTTAAACTTTATACCGGTTGCGATGGTTTTACTGTGGATTGGCGGCATGAAATTTTATGAGTTTGAAGCTAAAGCCATTGTGGGGTTAGTAGAAACCTCACCGTTTATGTCGTGGTTATACACGGTATTTAGCGTACAAGGCGCATCAAACGTAATTGGCGGGTTTGATGTATTATTTGCAGTGTTACTCGGTGCGGGCATTTTAATTAACAATAAAAAGCTCATTATAGTGAGTGGTTTAGCATGTTTAAGTGTTTTTTTAATGACCCAAACATTTTTAATTACCGCCACCGGCGCATTAAGTTCAGGCGCGTTATTAGATCGATTAGGCCAATTTGTAATTAAAGATTTATGGTATGTAGGCAACTTAATTGTTATTGCCACTTTAATACTATTTAAACCAGCTAAATAATGTAAAGAGAACCTTATGATCAGTTGCAACCATTACGATTACATCGAAATTGCTTGTATGCACAGGCTGAATATTGAGCTTGTATTAAAAAATGGTGATAGTGTATGTGGTGTAGCAGCTGATATAAAACGCAATGCACTCAAACAAGAGTGCATTGCC
The DNA here is from genome assembly GCF_000241365.1 of Pseudoalteromonas sp. BSi20480. Classification (NCBI taxonomy): domain Bacteria; kingdom Pseudomonadati; phylum Pseudomonadota; class Gammaproteobacteria; order Alteromonadales; family Pseudoalteromonadaceae; genus Pseudoalteromonas; species Pseudoalteromonas sp. BSi20480. The sequence continues at coordinate 18,374 of NZ_BADX01000064.1, forward strand.
ATAAATGCAAGTGGCGAGCTAAAGCTCATAGAACTTACCGGCATTAGTGTAATTAAAGCGCTCACTCACAACCCGTATTTTGATAATATAAACTTTGAGGTTAATTAAATACTCCACTATAGCTTTATTAATAATGCTGCAAAGGCAGCGCTGTAAAGCCCTATTAAAAACAAACAATGTATATAATCCGCAACTTTTACTCTAATTCGCAACCCAACCCAATAACCTTATCAATACGGCTTTTGTACCTTATGAAAAGTCACTTTTATAACCCCTAATTGCCTGTTTATATTGTAGTTATTAGGTGGGATTATTAAGCTATATTATGTGTGCCGTTTACGGCAAGCGTCATATCCTTTATTTGGAGTAGTTGTTGTTAAAGTGTAGTAAGTGCAAAACAAAAAATAGTTTTAAAACTGATTTTTGGATGTCAAAAATCGATATGGTGGGATTTCTTTTTCTTAGCCTTTGTTTATCTATTCCAATAGGTTTCTTGGCTTTTTTAGCTGAAGAGTCACAAGGTTTTGCTTATTTTATAGCTTTTTTTACATTTGTTATTGCGGTAATTGGCAAGCACTATAAGGTTGTGGCACTTTTATTTGTTGAGTTGTGTATAGATTCAGCACTCTACGAAAATGGCGCTTATGAATTTAGTTTTATGGTGGCAACAGCGTTTGTTCTGACGTTTATAAAAATTGGAAGTAAAGTGTATGGCTTCTTTTTTCAGTGCGTTAACTATAAGTTCGAATTAGATATCACCTGTGGTAAGTGTAAGAAAGTTTATAAGCAATTAAAATTACCGCAGCAGGCATAGTCAGCATATATCAAGCGCATTAAAAATGGCGTTAAATGCTCTTTTGAGACTCATTCTCTGCTAATTATAGCCAAGCATTCCCCGCATTATATGCAGCGTTAGCAATCATCAATCTTAGTAAGGAGCCAACATTTGAAAAAAGTTATACTCGCTGTTGCAGTTTTAATGTCGAGCATTTCACATGCATCGGAAAATGCGAAAAGTTTTTTTGATGAATATACGAAGTTAGGTAGTAATTTTGACGTGAAAGTTGCTTCTTTATATGCAAACGATGCCAAAATTCATTCCTATCGCGTTTACCCGCATGGTAAGGAGCGTCAAATGGAAATTACGGGTGAACAGTGGAAGGTGCTTGTCCAACGTGTAATGCCATTGGCAAAAATGAAAAATGACAAAAGCACATTCAAAAACATAGCAATAAAGCCTGAAGGAAATGGCTACAAGATCAAGGCACACCGATATTCTGAAAAGAAATGTTATACCGATAAAGGCTATTATATGCTTCTAAAAAGAACGGAGAAGGGGCAGCTAGAAATTGTGGAAGAATACATGGAAACACAGCCGCAATCTGATTGCTAACCTACCACCTAGTTACATTATTAAATAATTGACGTAAATACGCCGTTTAAACATCAGTAATATTACAATTGAATATAAAAAGCAGGTATTTACTATTACTGCTGTAGCTGTAACTCATCTTGGTGATATGCGAATAAAACCTCGCAAAGTTAATCGTTAAATAGAGCAATACTTACATTTTAACCTCTGGATTACTTATTAGCTTCACTATTCTTTTAACGTTTGTGTATACAGTACAAGCGCGCTGTACATTATGCTGAGTGCTTTTGTTACATCGCTGTCGATAACAGCTTCTGCGGGGTGATGGCTTATGCCGCCAGGGCTGCGTATAAATAACATGCCAACGGGGCAAATAGGGGCTATGGCCATTGCATCGTGCCCAGCGCCAGAGGCAAGTGAAGGCGATGCTTGGTTGTTAAGTTTGCATGCGCTAGTAAATAAATGCTGAATTTGAGTGTCGCACGCTACGGCTTCGGCGGCATGAGTCCACTGCCAATCAAGCGTTAAATTGCGTTTGTTTGCTATAGATTGAGCGCTACTTTGTATGGCCCTTAGTAAGTTAGCGAGATCGGTGTCGCTCTGTGCACGTGCATCTAGGCTAATGGTGGTTTTACCAGCAATAACATTTGTAGCGGCTGGACGAGCATGAATTTGACCTACGGTGGCTACCTCACCATTACTCGCGTTTTTTGCTAGTTGCTCTATGGCAAGAATCAGTTTGGCGCAGCCTGCTAACGAATCCTGGCGTAAATTCATTGGTGTAGTACCCGCGTGGCCGCTTTGACCTGTTAAAGTGATCATAGCGCGCTTGGCCCCTGCAATGGCTGTGACAATGCCTAATGCCTGATTTACCGACTCAAGCACAGGGCCTTGCTCTATGTGGGTTTCCCAGTAACCGAGTAACTCGTTTTTGTTGAGCGCGGCTTTAGCGTAATCATCTGGGTTTAAACCAAAATCCAGCATGGCTTGGCGCATAGTAATGCCGTTTGTATCTTCTATATTTAACCACTGCGGGTCAAACTCGTTTGCCAGTGCTTTTGAGCCAATTAAAGTGGTGGCAAAGCGGGTGCCTTCTTCATCACAAAAACCCACAACATCTAAATGAAAGGGTAAATCAAGCTTAAGCGTGTGTGCAAGGGCGGCTATTTCAATACCAAGTAACACCCCTAAAATACCATCAAATGCACCGGCGTTTGGTACAGTGTCAAGGTGCGACCCTATAATTAAGCGTTTAGCGTGTGGGTTGGATGATGTTAAGCGCCCCCATAAGTTGCCTACTTCGTCTTGCCACGATTGCATGCCCGCCTCAGCCATCCAAGTGGCAGTAACGCTATTACACTCTTTGTGCTCTTTAGATAAATACACACGGTGAATGCCACCTTGCATTTGCGATAGGCTGCTAAGTGTTTTACAACGCGCTAAGGCGCGTGCAGCAAATTTATTAGCCAGCTCTCTGTTTAATAATGGCTCATGGAGTGGGCTTGCAATCGTCATGCTAAATCCTTTTTATTATTTGTAATGGGAAAGGGCGGCAATAGCGGCTTCGCCTTTAGGGCCTTTGTAACCGTTGGCATGCAGGCAGGCATCTAGGCTTGCCAATGTTTGTAATACGGCATCTTTACGGGCGTTGTAACCCATGGTGCCAATACGCCAAATTTTGCCATGCAGCGGGCCAAACGAGGTGCCAATTTCAATACCAAAGTCGGTTAGCATTTGAGCGCGTACGTGGTCAGCATTAATGCCCTCGGGTATATAAACACCCACTACGTTGTTCATTTTATGGTTTAAGTCGCCAAATACGTTTAACCCCAGCGCTTGAATACCCGTTAGCATGGCATCGCCGTGTAACTTGTGGCGGGCAACGCAGTTATCTACGCCTTCTTCAATAACAATGCGAGCACATTCTGATGCGCAATACAGCATGCTGGTGGCTTCGGTGTGGTGGTTAAGGCGCTCCTCCCCCCAGTAATTCATGATCATGCCTAAATCAAAGTAGTTAGAGCGTACAAATGGCTCGGTGCCGTCGGTATGCTCCGCGGTGCGAATCCCCGCTTCTACTTTTTTACGCTTTTGGATCCAATTAGCGCATTTATCGCTTAGTGTTAATGGCGCAGAGCCAGACGGGCCACCTAAACATTTTTGCAAACCAACCGACAGCGCGTCGAGTTTCCACTCATCGGCGGGTAAATCGTTACCCACAATTGAGGCGGTGGCATCGCAGTAAAATAATACATCGTGCTTTTGGCAAATATCACCAATGTGTTCAAGCGGCTGGTTCATGGTTGTAGAGGTATCGCCTTGCACCATGGCAAGTACATGGGGTTTTACATCAACAATGGCTTTTTCTATTTGTTCGGGGGTAAATACTTCGCCCCAGGGTACGTCTATGGTGTGTACCTTTGCGCCTACGCGCTCGGCTATTTCAGCAAGCAAGTGGCCAAAGCGCCCCATAATTGGCACCAGCACTTTATCGCCCGGGCGTAAAATAGAGCATAAAACGGCTTCTATTCCTGCGCGCGATGTGCCATCAACTAACATGGTCCATTCGTTTTTGGTTTTAAATATTTCGCGATAGCGGGCCATGGTTTCGTTCATAAAACCGGTCATTACTGGGTCGTATTGACCAATTAGCTGCGCCGACATAGCACGCAGGACGCGTGGATCTGCATTAATTGGCCCAGGCCCCATGAGTAAACGCTGCGGCGGGTTTAAAGTTTGAATTTGCGTGTTGCTAAACATGTTTTAGGCTCCGATTGTCTGAATAAGCATGCGAATGCCCGTTATCATTAATACAACGGCAAAGGCGCGTTTTAATTGTTTTTGGTCCAGCTTGCTACCAATTTTTACGCCAATAGGCGCAAACAAAATAGTAAGTGGAATAATAAGTAAAAAGGCAGGGAGGTTAACTAACCCCCACGTACCTAGGGGAGCATCGGTTGGCGTGGTGCCAATACTTAATAAGGTAACTACGCCCGGTAGGGCAATCAATAAGCCAAATACAGCTGCAGTGCCTACTGCAACATGGGCACGTACGTTAAATGCGTTAAGCATGGGCACGCCAATTGTGCCGCCGCCAATGCCTATCATTACCGATAAGCCACCGACAATACTTGCCATTATGCCTTGGCCAAATTTACCCGGTAATTTACTTACAAGGGCAGGGGCGCCGGCTCTAAATAACATGTTAAGGCTGACTAAAATAGCAATACACGCAAACATAAGTACCAGTGCATTACCGCGTATTGAGTGCGCTAAGTAGCTGCCTACAACGGCCATTACTAAAATAAACGGCGCCCAGTATTTAATTAAAGCAAGATCAATGTTGCCCTTTGCATGGTGCGAGCGAATAGACGAAATAGACGTAGGCACTATGGTGGCAAGCGATGTCGCGGTGGCTATCATCATGGCCGTCTCAGGGCTTACGCCAAACCCTTGCAGTAAAAAATACAGCACAGGTACGATAACAATACCGCCGCCTACACCAAAAAGTCCTGCTAAAATTCCGGCAAAAATACCGGTTGCTATTAAGGCCACAATAATTGGCCATTGATTCATTATTTCTGTCATGTGTGTTCCTACTACGTTGATGAAACAGTTGCACGGCCATCAGAGCGAGGATCCGTTGCAGCTTCAAGGGTTGTAGGTGTATCTAAAATAGCACCCGCGTGACCCATCATTTCGTTGTTGTCTTCGACACTTACCCAGTCGTGGCCACGTTTATTTAATTCATTGTCTATTTGGGCAGCGAGGCTGTGTTCTATTTTTAAATTTGTGCTGGTGTCGCCCCATGTGCGGCCCAGTAACCAGCGCGGATCGCTTACCGCTTGGTTAATTGACTTATTTCGCCACGCGTATCCGGCAAATACAGCGGCTTGAGTTTGTGGTTGGCCTTCACCACCCATAGTGCCGTAGGCAAGGCGTCTGCCATCGTCAAACTTAGCCATAGCCGGGTTAAGGGTATGTGCTGGGCGTTTATTTGGCGCTAGTGCATTGGTATCTTTAGTGTTTAAGCTAAAGCTTAGCCCGCGGTTATTCCATACAAACCCGCCTTCGCTCATGAGTATGCCGCTACCAAATTCCCAGTAAATACTTTGAATAAAGCTCACTAGTTGGCCGTTTTTATCGCGTGCTGCCATCCAAACGGTATCGCCGGGCTGGGCATCAAACGGCCATTTTTTAGCGGTATTCATATCAATATTGTTGGCAAGATCGCTTAATCGCTCATCAGTTAATGCGTTTTTATAATCATCGCCAAGCGCTTTAAGGTCGGCCCAAAGCGTTGGGCGGTGCGTAAAGCTTTGCTTGGTGGCTTCTACAATTAAGTGGGTCCAATCGGCCTCGGTGTTAGCTTTGTGTTTTAGCTTATTAACGGTACCAATTATTTGTAGCGAATGTACGCCTTGAGTAGGTGCAGGTAAGTTATAACAATTAATACCCGACAAATTAGCATTTAGCGGGCTTACTACATCGGCTTGCGTGTTGGCAATATCATTTGGGGTAATAATGCTGCCAGCTTTGGCTAAATCGGCTGCAAACGATTCGGCAAGTTCGCCTTCATAAAATGCATTTAAGCCATGTTTAGCTAAATGCTCAAAGGTATCGGCAAGTTTTGGGTTTTTAAAATGTTGGCCTGCTTTTAACGGTTTGCCATTTGGGATGTATAGTGCTTTAAATGCATCATTTGTATTGGTAACCGTCGCGAGTTTTTCACAGCCTGCTTGCAAACTTTTGGTAACAGTAAACCCTTCGCGGGCAAGTTTGATAGCTGGGGCTAAAATAGTACTTAGCGAAAGGGCTGCGTGCTCATCTAATTCAAGGGCTTTTTGCCAGCCACGAAGTGTAGCCGCTTGAGTCAATGCGCTTAAACCGCCACGATCTGGTATTTGTTGCTCATTGCTGTAGGCGCTGATGTCGTTTGGTGCACGTCCGCATGCATCAATTGCGGTGGGTGTGCTTTGGTTTGGGTTGTCAATAAGCCAAAAACTGTCGCCACCAATTGAGTTCATATGTGGGTAAACCACGCTAATAGCAGCGGCTGCTGCAACCATAGCCTCGGTGGCTGTGCCGCCTTGTTTTAGTATTGAGGTGCCTGCCTCGGTCGCTGAGAAGTGCGGGGCCGTAAAGGCAATGTTGTGTGCGTTCATGTGAGAGTTTCCTGTTTAAAATATGCAGCTAGTTGTGTTGCGCAGGCAAGTAAGCTTTTATCGTTATTGTGGCTCATCATGAGTGAAAACCCATATGGATGGCCATTTGCTAGATTAGCCAATGGTAAGTGAACTTGCGCCGAGCGGCTCAAGCCCGCAATAGCCGATAGCGTAATTATTTGCATGCGTAAGGCGCTTGTGTCGGCGCCCAATTTAGGTGCGGTTGTTGGGGTTGTTGGCAAAAATAAGCAGCTAGTTGAATTTAGGTTTTTAGCAATTAATGTTTGCCATTGGGTTTGAACGTTAAGTGCTTCTTTTTCTTCTTGGGCGGTTAGTGCCAATGCCATTTTAAAACGGGCCGCAATTGCCGGAGCAAACTGGGGAGGGTGCTCCGGCAACTGAAGCCAATCTTTGTGCACTTTAGCAATAGCACGTCCTTGCAATATTCTAAAACTATCAGCGAGTTCGCTTAATAAGCTGATGTTAGGTAGTTCAAAATTTTTGTGGTGTTTAAAAAAAGGTTTGGTTTTTTTAAGCAGTTGTTTAAGTGGTGCTTGTAAAGCTGGGCTGACTAGCTCAAATAAGGGCTCACAAATAACCAAGGTATTTACACTATTAATAGCTCGGTTTGATAACAGTACATTGCCTACTTTTTCTAATAGTTCTGCGCTTTGGGTAAGCCAACCAATGGTATCAAAAGGCGGTGCTAGCGGGATTAGGCCGTCTTTTTCAATTAAGTTATGGCTTGGCCTAATACCAAATAAACCGCAATAACTTGCGGGTATTCTAATAGAGCCTCCGGTATCGGTGCCCAACCCGATGTCAGCTAAATTGCCGGCTACTGCGGCGGCTGATCCCATACTAGAACCACCGCATGCATGCCCTTTTATTTTGGGGTTTTGTGCTGCGCCATAGTGAGTATTATTACCTTCTAAGCTATAGGCAAGCTCGTCGGTATGGGTAAAACCTTTAAAAATACAGCCTGCATCCATTAATTTGTTAACACTACTTGCTGTTCGCTGGGCTAGTGGATGTGTTTTAAACCAGCAGGGATTACCTGCACTGTTTTTTTGCTTTTTAACGGCAAATACATCTTTTACGGCTAGGCGCTTAGTGCTTAGTATGCCCGTTTGACTTGATTGCCAATTACTGGGTCCATGGTCACAAAATATACCTGTGTTTTTATTTTTTAATTGCGTGTTCATTTTGTAACCCATCTACATAAAACTGACCAAATGGTTATTTACTAATTTTAAATTGAGTAAAAGAGAATAGTGTTGTTATTTTTTTCAGCTCTCTACGTAATATCTTATTTTTATTAACTGAGCACTAATTGTACTTTGCATCGGTGGTTGTGGTTTTAGCGAACTTAATACAAGCAAAAGAAATGCCAAAAGTAAATTCCTGTCCGATTGGTCAGGTTTTTGGGGGTTGCAGAGGGGGATTTATAATTTTGAAGTTTTAAAGTGGGTGTTTTTAACCGCAAAACAAACCAACTTGGTGCATTGCTGCACCAAACTGGTTGTTATTATTTACACGAATTTATTAAATAAGGGGGGCTTTACTAATTATTAGGCCATTAACGTCGCCATACAGCCAATCGTTTGGTGCTATTGCGGTACCCAGCATATTAATAACTTGGTCTTGATCGCCAAAACCGCGCTTAAGTGTGCTACGAGGGGTTGAACCAATTGCCATTACAGGTAAATTCATAGTGGCAAGTATTTCTATATCGCGGCAACAACCATTTATTACAACACCTTCCCAGCCATTTTGTAGCGCGCGTTCGGCCATAATGTCGCCAATAAAAGCAAAACGTTTGCTAGCAAACCCATCAATTACTAACACTTTCCCTTTACCATCTTGATGGAGAACATCGGCGGCAAGCGAGTTGTCTTCTGGGCAGGTTACCGTTACTGCTTGGCCACTAAAGGTGGTTTTTTTACCAAAGTGGCGCAAGCCACTATCTGCTACTTGAACCGAGTTGCGGTGATCGTCGAATAGGTCAGGGGTTGTAAAGTTTTCCATGTGTTAGGCCTCGTTTGGGGCGGGTATTTTTAAGCCAATACCTTTTAAAATTATGTGGGCAATTGATTGTGTTATTTGTGCCACGTCGGTTTCGTCATATTCTAATTTATTCATAACTAGCAGTACTTCTGCTTGAAAGTCTGCGTAGTATTGTGTTGTTGACCAAATAGTAAATAAAAGGTGATGGGGATCAACTTGGTCTATTTTTTTTGCGTCCATCCAGGATTGAAACACATCAATTTTTTGTTTAACCCAAGGCCGTGTATTTGTTCTAAAGTAGTTTTGTAAATAGGGGGCGCCACGCAAAATTTCATTGGCAAATAAACGAGACTGAAGAGGTTGGTTTACGGCAAGTATTACTTTACTTTTTATGTAGTTATAAAGCACTGCTGCGGGGTCGTCTTCAGCGGTGACGTTATCAAGGCCTAAGTTCCAATTTGCTATTATTCTGTCTATTACCGCTTCGTAAAGGCCATCTTTGCTTTTAAAGTAATACAGTATGTTAGCTTTTGGAACGTTAGCCTCTTTTGCAACCATGCTCATGCTTGCGCCGTCATACCCATTAAGAGAAAATAATTGCTCGGCGGCATTTAATATAAGCAGTTGGTTTTTTTCCCGAGTGACTTCTTTTTTATTTGGTTTTATTTGTGTGGTCATTATTGATTGTGCGTGTTTAACGTGTTGATTGATTGTAGCTTTACTGACCGAAAGGTCAATTACTAAAGTGGCTTTAAATTTAACAGCACGTAAATATGCTTAGGTATGCAGAGGTTAGATGGAGTTAGCAGGTGTGTGTTTAGCGTGTAGGGAGCTAAACACACCATGGTGTTAAATACTATGTTTATTTAGCCAGTCTAGTGCTAAAGGCCATAAAGCGGCAGACCTTTTACTAAAAAACTTCATATGGCCAATATCTTTCAGGTTATATTCACTGGGCGTTAAATGTAGCGTTTGTGCGTTAAGTTTTGGAAAAACAGAAAGCATATCAGCAACATTATCGTTATTTGCTATATCATCATCGCTGGCATTAATCCAAAGCGAAGGCATGACTAGTTCATTATAAAAATGTTGAAATACTGTATTGCCAAATGCTGATTTAACATACCCTTGTGCGTTACACCATTTTTGCCACTGTTGAGCTACGCCTATAGGTAAAGGCTCGCCCATACCAAACCATTGTGATTTAGTATGGCCAAATAGTGCATTACTCACCGGAATAACCCCATTCATAAAAAAGTGTGCTTTAACCTGATACGCCAAGCGCATATTGGTTAACTTGCCCGACGAACACGCAAAGTTAAACAGTGAGCTGAGTTGAGTGGCATTGTGCATTAAACCTACTAGCTGCCCGCCGGCACTGTGACCTATCAAATGGTAGTGGGTATTCGGAAATGTTTTCTGAAGTTGTTCTAGCACTGCGGGCATATCCTGCTCGCCCCACGATTGCAAATTCGCTTTACTATTTTTAATGCTGCCTTTAAGTGATTGGCCTATCCCGCTGTTGTCAAACGTAATAACGGCAAATCCATTTTGCTGCAAGTAAGTAGCAAAGTTTGCATAAAACTGCTGCTTAATCCCCGTTGCAGGTGCAATCATTACTGCGCCTTTTATGGTGCCTTCTGGTTTAAATACATGCGCGCTTAATGTTTGCCTGTTATTGCAGGTAATAGTGATGTGATCAAAGTGTGGTGTGGCCATTAGAGTTATTATTTTCCATATAAAGTACACAGGTGAAAAGAATAGCTGGTTAGACCAGTAGAGGCAATAATACTATTTTTCCCGTGTTCATGTCCTAATGGCAAAAAATACAAAAACAAGCTATTTTGCGTCACTATTCACCTGCGCTAGTAAGTCGAGTACTTTTTGTTGACCAAAAGTTTGTGCAAATTGCTCTGCTGTTTGGCCGGCTTTGTTTTGATGGGCGTTATCGCAATCAAGGCTGACAAGTGCTTTAGCAATGCTAAATTCGCCTCTAAATATAGCGGCCATTAGGGCCGTATTGCCATGCTTATCTTCAAGGCAGGCATTAGCGCCTAACTGTAAAAGCGTGTTAACCGTGCTTTTATTACCGTGATAAGTGGCAATCATTAGCGCGGTGTAACCTTTGTTGTTGTAACTATTAATAGGAATGCCAGCATCAACAAACTGCGTTATTACGGCGGTGTCGTCAGTACGTGCGGCAGCAAAGTAATATGCAAGTAAGCTGTCGTATTGTGCTTGTGCGGTTGTTGGCTCATTCACAGTATTTTGTTGTTCATTACCAAGGCTTGAAAAGCTCATTACTAAAGTAAATATAATAAGGAATTTACGCATACGGTTTACCTTTTAAAAAAAGAGGAAGGAGAGTCGATCCTTCCTCTTGGTTGGGTAAAATTATTAAAGTTTAGCGGCTAATTGTTTAACCATTTTAATATCGCCATTTACGGCTTTAGTTAAACGTGTACCGTACTCGCTGTCGGCTTTGTAGAAGTAGCTGAGCATTTTGTGCTTTACTTTGCTGTCTTTCACTTTGCCTAAATCGCCAGCTAAGTTGTCAACTAAGTTAGTGCGCTCTTGCTTACTAAAGCCACGGTAAAGTACGCCAGCTTGTGCGAAGTTTTGCTGCTTTTTAATCGCGGCTTGTTGTACAAAACCTTTAAGTTCAGTGTTACTTCTGCGTGCAATTGGGTTTTCTGCAACGTTTTCGTGACTTGGTTGGTAGTTCACATTACTTGTTGTATTACCGTAGTTCATTGCGCCGTCTTGGTTGTAGTTAACCACATCAACTTTTGCGCGGTTAATTGGCAATTGTTGGTGGTTAGCACCTAAGCGGTACATTTGTGTATCTGAGTATGAAAACACACGCCCTTGTAATAGTCTGTCTTCAGATGGCTCAATACCCGGGATTACATTTGCCGGTGCCATTGCAACTTGTTCTGTAGATTGAAAGAAGTTAGTTGGCATACGGTTTAAGGTCATTGTACCCACTTTTGTTTCTTTAACGTCTAACCACATTTTTGTTGCATCTAATGGGTTGTAATCAAAGTCGTCTAACTGCGATGGGTCAAGTGTTTTAATGTATAGGTCCCACTTAGGGAAGTTGCCTTTACCAATTTCGGTGTACAGGTCGCGTGTTAAGTGTTGAAAATCTTTTCCTTGTACTTCGGCTACTTCTTTTGAATCTAGGTTGTCGATACCTTGTTGGCTTACCCAATGAAACTTAACGTATTTAACATCGCCTGATTTATTAATCATTTTATATGCATGTACTCCCCAACCATCCATTTTACGTAAGCTTGCTGGTGTACCGTAGTCGCTGTATACCCACGTTAACATGTGAGTAGAGCCCGGCTCGTACGAGAAAAACTCAAATAAGCGGTTAGGATCTTGAATGTTATCTACCGGAGATGGCTTTAACGAGTGAACCATATCTGGGAATTTAATCGCGTCACGGATAAAGAACACAGGTAAGTTGTTACCTACTAAATCCCAATTACCTTGGTCTGTGTAAAATTTTGTAGCAAAACCACGAGGATCACGCAGCGTTTCAGGGCTACCTTTTGAGTGAATTACTGATGAAAAACGAACAAATACGTCTGTTTCTTTACCTGCTTCTGCAAATGGCGCCGCAATTGTTAAATCGTCTAGTTCTTTTGAGGCTACAAACACGCCGTGTGCGCCAGTTCCTCGCGCATGCACTACACGTTCAGGGATACGCTCGCGTGCAAAACGTTGCAGCTTTTGAATTAGGTGTACGTCTTCAAGCAATACACTGCCGCGCTCACCGGCGGTCATTGAGTTTTGATTATCGCCAACAGCTGCGCCGTTGTCCTTTGTAAGAGTGGTAACCGCACTTGCAGGTAATGCCACTGCAAGGGCTAATGCGCTTAAAGTTAATTTAGTTTTTGTTGTGTTTATTTGAGTTTTCATTGTCGACCTCATTATTTAAAAGTGCCGGCAGTGTTGCTGGCTGTTTAACTGTTAGCGAGTGTATGGGTTAAATTTATTTCGGTAAAATTGATTGTTTAGATTGTAATAATCACAAAAGTAGATTGGAATCTGCAGTAAATACACTTGCTGTGAATACGGCATGCGATTTTAGTCGTGACAGCTAAAATCAAAACTAATGAAAATCAACAGCTTTTGTATTGAGGTGTTGATTATTTGAACTATGTAGCGAGTTTTTAAGTTCACACCGTGTTGACATATCATAATAATAAAGAGAATATGCTCACTCTATGGGCTTATGCTCAAAGTTGTGTTTGCATAAAACTAAATGCAATAAGATAAAAAATGAACCCTAAAATTGAATTGGTTATTTTTGACTGTGATGGCGTTGTAATTGACAGCGAAGTTTTAAGTGCGCAAGTGCTCATCGATATGCTTGTTGATAAAGCGGTGTTTATTGACCGTGCTTATGTACAAGAACATTTTTTAGGGTGCAATTTTAAAGCGGTTACTCAAAAGATAGCTGATGCTTTTAATGTTGAATTGCCAGAGCGATTTGAAGCTGATTATAGAAATGCACTTTTACATGAGTTTGAAACAGCCCTAATGCCCACAAATGGCATTAAAGAGGTATTGGCTAATTTAGCTACACCTAGCTGTATAGCAACTAGTAGTAGCCCTGCACGAACAGAAAAGGCATTAAGCGTCGTTAAATTGAGTCATTATTTTGATGAGGTGTTTACTTCAAGTGAAGTAAAAAATGGCAAACCTGCGCCGGATTTATTTTTACACGCCGCTAAAAAAATGGGGGTTAACCCAGCCCATTGCTTGGTAATAGAAGACTCTATAGCGGGCGTGAGTGCGGCGCTTGCCGCAAACATGCAAGTACTTCATTACAGCGGTGGAGGGCATATGCAAGGAGCTGTTAATTTTGTTCACAAGGCATACCCCGAGGTTGCTCATTTAACAGCTTGGAAAGCGTTTTATGAAATGTATCCAACCCTAAAAATATAAAAACAGCGTTGATTTAGTCCCACACTGACATGAATGACGTTGTTTAAGAATTTTCGAGGTTGTGTGCTTAGCCGCACACACAACTAAATGCACGTTTTTGTGATTATTATCGTGTTAAAACAATAGGAAGTACCATGGCAACGAGTCCACACACACACACATTTAAAGATGTAAACGAAGAGCAACTTCCCGTTGCTAATAATAAGCTTCATGGTTGGAAGCATTTTGCCGGATTATACGCGGGTGAGCATGTTGCAGCCACTGAGTTTGTTATTGGTGCAACATTTGTTGCACTGGGTGCATCAACCATCGACATTTTACTAGGTCTATTAATTGGTAATTTATTAGCAATGTGTTCTTGGTGGCTAATTACAGCGCCAATTGCAGTAGAGACGCGTTTAAGTTTATATAATTATTTGAACAAAATTGCTGGTAACTCAATGACTAAGCTCTATAACTGGGCTAACGTCATTATTTTTAGTGTTATATCGGCGGCGATGATTACGGTATCGTCCACTGCGGTTCGATTTTTATTTGATATTCCCGCACAGTTAGATTGGTACCCAAATAGTTTAGCGTTTGTGGGTATTGTTTTAGCCGTTGGCTCTATTGTTGTATTTGTGGCTATGTATGGTTTTTCTACTGTAGCTGACTTTTCTAAAATTTGTGCACCTTGGCTATTTGTTATTTTTATAGCGGGCTCGTTTGCACTTTTCCCTGAACTTTCAAATCATGTAATTGGGTCAACCACTTTAACCAGCTTTAGTGACTTTATGACCATTGGCGACTCATCCATATGGACAGGTACGAATGCAGAAGGGGAGCAGGGAATTGGCCTACTAGAGGTAATTGGTTTTGCGTGGGCTGCTAACTCTATTACTCACTTTGGTTTAATTGATATGGCGATTTTTAGATTCGCCAAGCGCAAAAGCTATGGTTTGTTCTCGGGCGTAGGCATGTTTTTTGGTCATTACTTAGCGTGGATCTCTGCCGGTATTATGGGTGCAGGTGTTGCGGTATTACTTAAAACAACTATTTCATCACTCGATCCGGGCGATGTGGCTTACCACGCATTAGGTTGGACTGGGTTTGTTATTGTAATTATTGCCGGTTGGACTACTGCTAACGCAAACCTTTATCGTGCGGGGCTTGCGGCGCAATCTATTTTTGTAAACCACTCTCGTGAGCGCACAACCGCTATTGTAGGGATTGTGACCGTAGTTATTGCATGTTTCCCGTTCGTATTTTCTCAAATGCTACCTTTACTTACTTATGCTGGCTTATTGGTTGTGCCTGTTGGGGCGATTGTATTTGCCGAGCATGTATTATTTCCTAAAATTGGCTTAACGCGCTACTGGGCTAAATACAAAAACAGAACTCGAAGTGTGCCGGCCATTGCGTCTTGGGCGTTAGCGTTAGTGTTTGGCTTTGGTTTAAATGCGCTAGATGTTATGTCGTTTTATTACTTATTTATACCTACCTGGTTTTTTACCATTGTTGTTTACACGCTGTTAGCGAAAAAGTATGGCGCTGGTGAAGACTACAAACAACATATAGCTGCCGAGGAACAAGAGCAACGTGATATTAAAGCGTATCAAGCAGCGCAGGCGAAAGACATTCCAAAACCTGTAGTTGATGGTTCTATGTTTACTAAAGTGCTTAATGCGGTTTCGACTATTTCACTTGTCATTATCTGTATATTTGCAGGCCAAGTCATGTTTTTTAGCGACACAATGAGCATATATAGCGCAAACAAATTGCAGTTTGAGATAGCGTGTTTCATCTGTACGGTTATCTATTTTGTTACCGCTTATTGGTCCTTAAAACGCCATAAAGCGCTCAATGCTGCATTGTAATTTACACGTTTTTTAATTTTTGTTTTAGTAAGGCCGCACCATGACACAACATCACACTAATGCCCTTGTTAAAGGGCTAAACCAACAAAGCTTGGCATATATGCCAAGCCATGTAGACACCCCTAGCTACGACCGCAGTAAAGTAAAAGCAGGTATAGTTCACATTGGCGTTGGCGGTTTTCACCGTGCTCACCAAGCCATGTATATTAATGAGTTATTAAAAACGCCAGGTTCTGAGCAATGGGGTATTTGTGGTGTAGGCTTGCTTGAAGCAAATCGTGGACTTCGCGATGTATTAAAGCAGCAAGACTACCTTTACACATTAACGGTAAGACACCCAAATGGGACAATAGACAATACCGTTATAGGTTCTATGATTGATTTTTTGTTTGCGCCTGAGAACAAACAAGCTGTTATTAATAAGCTCGCACACCCTGATACTAAAATTGTGTCTTTAACTATTACTGAAGGCGGATACAACTTTAACCCAGTAACGGGTGAGTTTGATTATGCAAACCCAGACATAATTAACGACATTAATAATCCAAACGATCCTATTACTGCATTTGGATATATAGCAGCTGCGTTGAAGCTACGTAAAGAACAAGGCCTTAATGCGTTTACAGTACAGTCGTGCGATAACATTCAACATAATGGCAATGTAACGCGCAAAATGTTACTCGCTTTTGCCGCAGAGCAAGATGCAGCATTAAGTGAATGGATTGCTGCTAATGTAATGTTTCCCAATGCTATGGTAGACCGAATTACGCCAGTATCTAAACAAAGTGATATTGACTACGTTGTTGATGCTTACGGTGTTAGCGATGAATGGCCAATAACGTGTGAATCGTTTACACAATGGGTAATTGAAGATTCATTTTGTGACGGGCGGCCAAATTGGGATAACGCTGGTGCTCAATTTGTAAAAGATGTAACCCCTTTTGAAACCATGAAAATTCGCTTATTAAATGCAGGCCACTCAGTACTGGGTTTACTGGGGTCTGTACATGGCTATGGCACAATTGACGAAACAGTATCAGATCCCTTATTTGCAAAGTACTTACGTGCGTTTATGGATAAAGAAGTAACGCCTAACCTAGAGCAATTAGAAGGCATTGATCTTGAAATCTACAAAGACACACTTATTGAGCGTTTTGCAAACCCTAATATTAAAGACAGCTTATCGCGTATTTGTTCGGAGAGTGCAGCTAAACTACCTAAGTTTTTAATTGCCACTATTAACGAAAACCTAGCGCAAGGGCGAGATGTATCACTAGCTACACTCGTTATTGCTGCATGGTGTTTTTATAGCGACAAAGGGGAAGATGAGCAAGGCAATACGCTTGAAGTCATTGATGCAATGCAAAGCGAGCTTCATGAAGCTGCTGCTAAAACGACGACTGATAACCTTGCATTTTTATCGCTAACAAGCTTATTTGGCGATTTAAACACGCAAAGCGCCTTTACGTCTCACTACAAAAACAATGTAGACGCGTTATACGCACCAGCAAGCAAAATAAAAGCAATTATGAAAAACGTGCTTGAGCCTAAAGGTAACTAATAATGAGCATTTTAATTGATTCTAAACAAGGTAAAGACGTAAGCGTAAGTTGTTTTGGCGAAGTGCTATGGGATTGTTTTGCAACAGGTAAACGCTTAGGTGGTGCACCATTAAACATGTGTGTGCGCATTAACTCATTAGGTATTAAAGCCGACATGATAAGCGCAGTAGGTAACGATGAATTAGGTACTGAGCTTCTTGGCGAAATTAAAGCAAAAGGCGTTAGTTGCGATTATATTGCCGTTAATAACGACAAAAAGACCAGCACCGTACAAGTTACTTTAGACAAAAGTGGTTCAGCCAGCTACGAAATAGTCGCTGATACGGCATGGGACAACATTACTCTTACTGATTCACTTATTGAAAAAGTAAAAGCCAGTGATGTATTTGTATTTGGCAGCCTAATTGGCCGCAGTGAAGCTTCACTTGCTACGCTAAACCAGCTAGTTGATGTAGCTAACTTTAAAGTGTTTGACGTAAATTTACGCGCCCCGCATTACACATTAGACACGCTAGTAGATTTAATGAATAAAGCAGATTTTATCAAGTTAAACGATGAAGAGCTTTACGAAATTGCCAAAGCAATGGGGTGTAAGTTCCATTCGCTTGAGCAAAACCTAGCATTTATTGCAGAGCAAACTAACACTGAATATTTATGTGTAACCAAAGGCAGTCACGGCGCACTGTTAACTGTTAAGGGCCAAAATTATTATAATTCAGGCTATTTAATTAGTGTTGTAGACACAGTGGGCGCTGGGGATTCATTCTTAGGTTCATTGATATATCAGTTATGTAGCAGCGATTGTGCTCAGTATGCGGTTGATTTTGCCTGTGCGATAGGGGCTATGGTTGCAGAAAGTGCAGGTGCTACACCTACATTGACTCATGAAAAAATTAACGAATTTATGCGTCCTCTTTAAAAAAATTGTGTGTTGAAAGCGGCTTAAGCAATATGCTTAGCCGCTTTTTTTTGCCTAAAAATAGTGTGGTAAACATACATTTTGAACGTTTAGACAGCGGTATTCGTCAGGTTTCTAAACGAGTTATCAAATTACTTCATAAAGTGAACAAATCATGAACGATTGCGACTAAGGTATTAGCTAAACGTCTAATTGTTTGTAATAAATAGCTTTGATATTGTTCCAAAGTTATTAAGTCACATTTATGCGAAGCGATACACACTGCGCTTCTAAATACCCATACAAAAGAGAAACGTGCTTTATGATTATCTTTTTTATTTGCCTCACCATATTAATTCTGGGATATAAGTTTTATAGCCCATTTGTAGAAAAACAAGCAGGCATGGATTCAACGGTTGATACACCACAAAAACGCTTTAGTGAAGGTGTTGATTACGTGGCTATTCACCCTGTTCGTGCTTTTTTAATTCAATTTTTAAATATTGCGGGTGTGGGTCCAATTTTTGGCCCTATACTGGGCGCTTTATATGGTCCGGTTGCGCTCGTATGGATTGTGTTAGGAAATGTATTAGGTGGCGCTGTTCACGACTTTTTCTCAGGTGTAATGAGTATAAAAGAAGACGGTAAAAGCTTACCTGAAATAGCTGGTCACTATTACAATGTTGTATTTAAAGGCTTTATGCTTATTTTCACCGCAATGCTGTTATTTTTTGTTGGTGTAGTATTCATAATGAGCCCAGCGGGTTTACTTAGTAACTTAAATTTATTTGAAGGTACATTTTTAGCCAATAATACTTTTTGGGTATTGGCTATTTTGGCTTATTACTTTTTAGCGACGCTGCTACCAATTGATAAGATCATTACACGTTTTTACCCTATTTTTGGTTTGTTAATGATTGTTATGACAGTCGCTGTTGCCGTGTCGTTACTTATTAACGCGCCACATTTACCGGTTGCTGGCGACTTTTTGGCGTATTTTGAAGCCGATCACGCGCATGACTTTTTAGCACCAAACCCCGACGGGTTACCAACTTGGCCCCTATTATTCATAACCATTACCTGTGGTGCTATTAGTGGTTTTCATTCAACGCAAGCACCTATTATTGCTCGTTGCTTAACAAACGAAAAATATGTACGCCCGGTGTACTACGGTGCCATGATGTGTGAAGGCATTGTTGGTTGTGTTTGGGCATTGGCTGGTATTGCGGCTTTCCCTGAAGGTTATGCTGGTTTAAAAGCAATGCTTGATCAAGGTGGTCCAGGCTTAGTTGTAAACCATATTGCAAATAGTTACTTAGGTGTATTTGGCGGTATTATGGCAATTATTGCGGTTGCTGTTTTCCCTATTACCTCAGGCGACACCGCATTTCGTTCACTGCGCTTAACGGTAGTTGATGCCTTTAATATTCCGCAAAGTATACGTAATCGCCTGTTGTTGGCTTTACCTATTCTAACTATTGCTTACTTTATGACCAAGTTGGATTTTTCATTAATTTGGCGTTACTTTGCGTTTTCAAATATGTTGCTTTCTACCAGTGTACTATGGCTTGCTACTAAGTATTTGTTTGACCGTGGCACCTTTCATTGGATTGCAAGTATACCTGCGGTTATTGCAACGGCTGTGACCTTGTCGTATATCACAACAGCTGCAATTGGCTTTAACTTATCGAGCGATTTAGGTAAACCCATAGGTGCAGGGGTCGCGGTGGTTGGCCTGATCATACTTGCCATCGTGCATGCTAAGCATAAAGCGAGCCCAGCAGTTTAAATTATTTCCGTGTAAAACTAAAAAGCGAGCTAATTAAGCTCGCTTTTTTATTCGTCAAATCGTCTGGTTAAATACTGTCTCGCGTTGCTAAATCAAAGTAGCTGTGATCGTCGAGTGTTTTACTGATCATCATCGCACCCTCAAGCATACTTACCGTTTGAATAGCTGCTTTTTGTGGGTTTATTTCACCGTTGACCGAATGCGCTGCGCTTAGCCAGGTTAAATTTTGAGTGAAAAAGCGCTTTACTTCTTCACGTACTTTTTCAGGTAAGCTGTCACTCTCGGCGCCAAGTAAACCGCATAAGCACATTTTTTTATCGGTCACCAATGCGCCCCTAAATAGCGACGTATAAAAGTCGATAGGATTTTTTCCTTGCGCTTTTAACTCAGCGGGTTCCCCTAATGAAAGCAAAAACGCATCAGTATATTGATGTGCAAGCTCTGCGCCTAAGTCGGCTTTAGTTGGGAAGTGATAATGTACACTGGCGCTTTTTATACCTACTTCGTTAGCAAGTTCTCTAAAGCTAAAATTGCTGTATCCGCCTAGGCGTACTTTATTCTCTGCCGCTTTGAGTAGGGCCTCTTTTTTGCTCATACATCTTCATCCTATTGTTGACCATAAAATTATCGACCAGTAGGTAGTTATTTTCAAGCCTTATTATTTTTATAAATAAAATATTAAGTTTCATGCGGTTAGCAACTACTCTGCTTATGTAGTTATTTTAAAGTTTGACTTAGTTTGGTATAAAGAATATAAATACCTATCAGTAG
Organism: Pseudoalteromonas sp. BSi20480; assembly: GCF_000241365.1. Lineage (NCBI taxonomy): Bacteria > Pseudomonadati > Pseudomonadota > Gammaproteobacteria > Alteromonadales > Pseudoalteromonadaceae > Pseudoalteromonas > Pseudoalteromonas sp. BSi20480. The sequence continues at coordinate 38,756 of NZ_BADX01000064.1, forward strand.
GTAGTTAAATTAAAAAAGGTCACACTCAATGAAAATTTATGATGTAGAAAACTTTCCAAACCCGCTTCGCATTCGTATTGCGCTAGCAGAAAAAAATGCGACAACTGAAGTTGAATTTATTGCGGTTGACTTGCTTAATGGTGAACACCGGACAGAGGCTTTTATAGCTAAAAACCCATTAGCTGGTGTGCCAGTATTAGAGCTTGATGACGGAACATTTATATCAGAATGCACAGCAATTACTGAATATATTGATGCTGCTTTTACAGGACCATCATTGATGGGCATTTCGGCAAAAGAGCGCGCAGTAATAAATATGATGCAAAAACGTGCTGAGTCTATGGTACTTGATGCTGTTGCAACGTATTTTCATCATGCTACTGATGGATTAGGCCCAGAGCTTGAAACATATCAAAATATTGCATGGGGCGAAAAGCAAGGTGAAAAGGCGCGTACTAACTTAAATTATTTTAACGATATACTTGCTAAATCAAGGTTTGTTGCGGGCGATAATTTTAGCATTGCCGATATAACTCTTTATGCTGGATTAGTGTTTGCTGGGTTTGCCAACATTGCGCTACCGAGTCATTTAACTCATTTGCTAGCGTGGCAAAAAGCAGTTGCAGCTCGACCAAGCGTAGCGGGCTTATAAGTAAAAGTGGGTTCAATAGGCCAATTAAACTCGGTATATTGAGTTTCATTGGCAAAACAAAAATTTAAGGGGCAAGCATGAAAATAGCAGCCGATTTTAGTCAGCGTATAGTGGTGAACAGTAATACATTACCGTGGGTAAAATCGCCTATGGCAGGCGTTGATAGGCGACCTCTTGATCGCATAGGCGATGAGGTTGCGCGTGCAACGAGTATTGTTCGTTATGCACCAGGTAGTGAGTTTTCGCCACATGTTCATACCGGCGGGGAAGAGTTTGTTGTGTTAGAAGGTGTTTTTCAGGATGAACATGGCGATTTTCCTGCTGGCTCGTACATTAGAAACCCGCCGCAATCACAACATAAGCCGGGTTCAAAAGAGGGATGTATTATTTTTGTTAAGCTTTGGCAGTTTCAGCCACAGGATAGAACACACGTTCGGTTGCAAACTCACTTTATGGGAAGCGTTGAACACTCAACACAACAAGGGGTTGCGGTAACACCTTTATACAAAGATGAGTTTGAGGAAGTTAGCTTAATTCATTTAGCGCCTAATGCGCAGTTTGTTTTAGATGCTGAGTGCGGAGCTGAGTTGTTAGTAATTGAAGGCGCCGTAACAGAAGGGCAAGATTTGCTTGAAAAAAGTAGCTGGTTGCGTACGCCTGTAAATTCTAATGTTTTAGCAAAAGCAGGCAAGCTGGGTGCGAAGTTATGGGTTAAAGAAGGGCATTTAAACGATGTAGATAACCAAATTGCACGAGTGCAGCAAGCTTAACTAACTTAAGCTCAGCTTAAATACGGTTTTGCTGATTTGCTTCATCATTGATTAATATAAAGTGCTTTATGCTCAAAACTTACTATAAGAATGAGCAAATGTAATGGTAAATTTAACTCCTAGTTTAACACTTGATATAGAAGGCGCTGGACGCGAAATTTTTATAACGTTAAAAGCCGTGGGTAATTTAAAGCACGCTGATTACAATGCAATCACCCCTAAAATTGAAGCCGCGCTTTTAAAGGTAAACAACCCGATTATTAATTTATTTATAGATGGCATTGAGTTAAAGGGCGTGGGTTTTAAATCGATATTTGACGATTTGAATTTAGGGATAAAGCATAATAAAGCGCTAAGTAAAGTAGCTATTTACGGTAATAAAACATGGCAAGCAACCGCTGCAAACATTGGGAATCGTATTATTTGTGGTGAAATGGCTTACTTTGAAAATGCCACTGCGGCAATTGATTGGCTTGAACACTAGTTTTAAATGGGCCTATTATTTTGGGTTTAGGCTAGTGTTATTAGACTAAAGTCTATAGGTTAGATTTCTTCACTTATTAGTTTTTTTTATCGTTTGTCGGTTT
>NZ_BADX01000063.1:0-13072 GCF_000241365.1 Pseudoalteromonas sp. BSi20480
GCATTTTTTGTTAAAGCAACGCTTTTAATTTATAGAGCAATTCGTGTGCTTGACGAGGCGATAAGTTATCTGGGTCAATTGCACTTAATTGTTCTTCCACTTGTGAAGGCTCAATAACAGCGCCATTATTAAATGAAAATGCGTGTTGCTCAGCATTAGGTGCAGTAACACTTTGGTGATTTTCAAGTAACTTAAGCTTTTGTTTAGCTTGTGTAATTACCGCTTTAGGCACACCAGCCAGCGCAGCCACTTGTAAACCAAAGCTTTTGCTTGCCGCACCGTCTAGCACAGTATGCATAAATGCAATGGTATCGTTATGCTCTATTGCATCAAGGTGAACGTTTACAAGGCCCTGCGTTTGGTCTGCAAGCTCAGTTAATTCAAAGTAGTGAGTTGCAAACAGGGTTTTAGCGGATATTTTTGATGCTAAATGATTCGCTGTGGCATATGCAAGCGAAAGCCCGTCATAGGTACTTGTACCACGTCCAATTTCATCCATTAATACCAACGACTGCGCTGTCGCATTATTTAAAATTGTGGCGGTTTCGGTCATTTCAACCATAAAGGTTGAGCGGCCAGACGCTAAATCATCACTTGCACCAATACGCGTAAATATACGATCGATATTACCTATTTTTGCGCTATCGGCAGGGACATAACAGCCGATGTGCGCCATTAATACAATAAGTGCTGTTTGGCGCATATAGGTTGATTTACCACCCATATTTGGACCGGTAATAATCAGCATTTTGCGCTGACTATTAAGCTCTACAGGGTTTGCAATAAATGGGTCTTTCATTACCTGTTCAACAACCGGATGACGGCCTTGTTGAATGCTAATGTTGTCGTTGTCGCAAAGCTCTGGTTTAGCATAATTAAGCGCAAAGGCACGCTCTGCTAAATTATTTAATACATCTAAGTCAGCAAGCGCTACTGCCATTATTTGCAGCTGCTCAATGTGTGGGGCGATAAATTCAAACAACTCTTCGTATAGTTGTTTTTCAAGCGCGAGTGCTTTTGATTGGCTACCAAGTACTTTGTCTTCATGCTCTTTAAGCTCTGGAATAATATAGCGTTCATTATTTTTGAGCGTTTGACGGCGAATATAATCAGCAGGTACTAAATGTGAATTAGCGCGGCTCACTTCTATAAAAAAGCCGTGTACTCGGTTATAGCCAATTTTTAATGTACTAATGCCTGTACGTTCACGCTCGCGTTGTTCAAGCTGCTCAAGTACATCAGTTGCCCCTTTACTTAGGTTACGCCATTCATCAAGTTCACTGTTATAACCCGGCGCAATTACGCCCCCATCACGAATAAGTACTGGCGGATTATCAATAACAGCTCGCTCTAGCAATGCTTGTAGCTCAGGTAATTCAGGCGAGTGTTTGATAATACTTGTAATGCGTGGGTCGCTCGCATCACTTAATAAATTATGCAGGGGTGCAAGTGCTTGTAGTGCACTGCGTAAGCGCGTTAAGTCTCTTGGGCGTGCAGTACATAATGCTAAACGGGCTATTACACGTTCTATATCACCAATCTCTTTTAATGATTCGTGTAATTCGCCACATAGTTGTACGTCTAAAATTGCGCTAATAGCATTTAGACGAGAGTTCAACTCGTCTTTATTTCGAACAGGTGTATGAATGCGGCGTTTTAATAAGCGTGAGCCCATTGCCGTGGCTGTTTTATCAAGTACTTGTGCAAGCGTGTTTTCAAATCCGCCCGATAGATTAACCGTTAGTTCTAAATTTTTACGGGTAGCGGCATCTAATATAACAGCGTGTTCGTTATGCTCAAGTGTAATGGCGCGAATATGAGGCAAAGCAATGCGCTGTGTATCTTTCACGTATTGCATTAAACAGCCCGCAGCTACGAGCGCTGAGTGAGCTTTTTCTACACCAAATCCAACTAAATCTTTTGTTCCAAATTGATCGCATAATAAGTGCTGAGCCGTATCTAAGTCGAACTCCCATTCAGGGCGACGACGAGCGCCTTTAATATGTTCGATTAGATGGGTGTTTTCAAAATTTTCGCTATAAAGCAGTTCTGCTGGCGATAAACGTTGTAGCGTTGAGCTTAACGCTTCGTCAGTATTGACTTCTACAACGTTAAAACGCCCAGAATTTATATCAAGATACGCAACACCGTATTGGCCTTTTTTATTTTGCCAAAGACTGGTCAGTAAGTTGTCTTGTCGTTCCTGAAGAAGCGCCTCATCTGAAATAGTGCCCGGTGTTACAATGCGCACTACTTTTCGTTCAACAGGGCCTTTACTGGTTGCGGGGTCGCCAACTTGTTCACAAATAGCAACTGATTCGCCCATTTGTACCAAACGCGCTAGGTAGTTTTCTACGGCATGATAAGGCACACCTGCCATAGGAATTGGGTCGCCACCGGCTTTGCCGCGTTGAGTTTGCGAAATATCGAGCAATTGAGCTGCACGTTTTGCGTCGTCAAAGAAAAGCTCATAAAAATCACCCATACGATAAAACAATAAAATATCGCGATGCTCTGATTTTATTTTTAGATACTGCTGCATCATAGGGGTTTGTTGTTTTATAGTGTGTGGTGCAAAAAGATCAAACGACATGTATTTACCCAAAGGCTGAATATGGAATTACATCAAGAGATTAAAACACTTGCTGCGAAATTAGGTGTTATTTTAACGGATAAATGCTTATGGATCACTACTGCTGAATCATGCACGGGTGGCGGGGTGAGTTATGCACTAACAGACACACCTGGCAGCTCGCGCTATTTAGGGCGTGCATTTGTTACTTATAGCAATGAGGCAAAGCACGAACTACTCAATGTAGCGACGAGTACGTTAGAGCAGTATGGTGCTGTGAGCGAGCAAACCGTAAAAGAAATGGCGTTGGGGGCAAAAAATCTTGCCAATGTTGACGTTGCTATTGCTATATCGGGGATAGCAGGGCCGGGTGGAGCAACACAAGATAAGCCAGTGGGTTTTGTATGGTTTTGCCTACAATTTGCAGATAAACAATTTACATTTAAGCAAATATTTAGTGGTGATAGAGCCCAAGTTAGAATGCAGGCTATTGAATTTGCATTAAAAAATACAATTGAAAAGATAAATTTATAAATTTCGCTTGATACTGTGGTTTCATACAGTATACTTGTTCGCATTAGCCGGATTTGGAGAACAAAATGAACGATAACAAACAAAAAGCGTTAGACGCTGCACTATCACAAATTGAGCGTCAATTTGGTAAAGGTTCAATCATGAAGCTGGGCGACAATAAAGCCCTGAACATTGATGCAGTATCTACAGGTTCATTAGGGATCGACATTGCTTTAGGCATAGGCGGTTTACCAATGGGTCGTATTGTTGAAGTATATGGTCCTGAATCTTCAGGTAAAACAACACTGACTTTGCAAGTTATCGCACAAGCTCAAAAAGAAGGTAAAACATGTGCCTTTGTTGATGCTGAGCATGCTCTAGATCCTGTATACGCTCAAAAGCTAGGTGTTAACATTGATGAGCTGTTAGTTTCTCAACCAGATACGGGTGAGCAAGCGTTAGAAATTTGTGACATGTTAGTGCGTTCAAGTGCTGTAGATGTTGTGATTGTCGATTCAGTTGCAGCCCTAACACCTAAAGCTGAAATTGAAGGCGACATGGGCGACTCGCACATGGGCTTACAAGCACGTTTAATGTCGCAAGCATTACGTAAGCTTACGGGTAATATTAAACGTTCAAATACATTATGTATTTTCATTAACCAAATTCGTATGAAAATTGGTGTAATGTTTGGTAACCCAGAAACAACAACCGGTGGTAACGCGCTTAAGTTTTACGCATCAGTTCGTATTGATATTCGTCGTATTGGTTCGGTGAAAGAAGGTGATGAAGTTGTTGGTAACGAAACGCGCGTTAAAATTGTTAAAAACAAAGTAGCGCCTCCGTTTAAACAAGCCGAATTTATCATCATGTATGGTGAAGGTATTTCTAAGCAAGGCGAGTTAATTGATTTAGGTGTTAAGCACAAAATTGTTGAAAAAGCAGGTGCTTGGTACAGCTACAATGGTAACAAGGTAGGCCAAGGTAAAAACAATTCAATTAAATTCTTAAAAGAAAACGTAGAAATTGCAAACGAAATTGAAGGCAAACTACGCGATATGTTATTGCTTAAAGCGACAATTGAACCAGAAGATGGTGAAGATGTACTAGGTGATGACGCTGACCTTTAAGGTTTAAAACGTTCTTCAAGCTTGATTTGACCCGAGCTTTACAAAAACGCTAGCCAGTAATGGTTAGCGTTTTTTTGTGTGAAAGCATTTATTAAGTCGTTACGAATTCACCTAACTAAACGTGCTGTTTTTAGGTTATAAAGCCTTAATAGCATTGGGTTTACTGTATTAACACTATGGCGGTTTTGTAACTACAGTTTTAAAAATGAAAAACGACACAAAAACTGTGTCGTTTAAATCGCGTGATTAAAATATACTTATAATTAACTTTACAGTTGCCAGTTAACAGATAAGGCATAGTTACGCGGCGCGCCGTAGTAACCTTGCGCCCAAAATAAACTATGCAAATACTTTTCGTCGGTGGTGTTATTTACGTTAAAAGTAACACCTACGTTTTGAGTAATCTTGTAGTTGGCCATCAAATCAAGAATACCATAAGCACCTTGGTTTGTTGTTATAAGTGCTGTACCCGTTGCGTCAAAGACTTGTACACGGCTCACCGAACCTTGCCAGCGATAGTTTGCACCAAATGTTAAGCCTTCAAAAAACGGTACCTGATAAGTAGCGGCAAGTTTTAATTGATTTTCTGGTGTGTAGTCTTTTACTAAATCGTCACCTTTAATGCTTAGATTACTAAAGCTTACGCTAGTGCTTAAACTCTCAGTAAGTTTACCGCTTAGTTCTACCTCAAAACCGTCACTACTAATCCCATCAGCAGCATAGTAGCGCGTATCACTCGGTAATGAATCAGGTAGTGCAACTGCAAGGCCTTCCTGTTTAGCATCAAAATACGCCAACGTTAAAAACACTTGGTCTTCTAAAAGCTGTGCTTTTAAACCTATTTCGCTACTTTTGCCAGTAATGGGGGCAAGTTGCTCTGCGTTTATATCCAGCTCTTTTTGTGGCACGAATGTTTCGGTATAGCTTGCGTAGGCTGAGAGTGAATCTGTAAAGTCGTAAACCGCACCAATATAAGGAATAACTTCACTGTCATCTCGTGTTTGTACTACCCCATATGCAGTGCCTTTTGTTTCCCAGTCGGTGTAACGAACACCTGCAAGCACACTTAGTGGGTCACTTAGTTTTATGCGAGTAGATACATAAGCAGATTGCTGCTTGTTTTTAATATCACTGCCGTTTAAACCATCTGCAAGTGTTGCTTCTCGCGCTACGCCATTCCATGTATCAAGCGATGGCATGGCAGGAAAGCCATTACCCGTTGTGTAATCGTAGAGTGACTGCTCGTTATAATCCATGTTTGCTTGGCTTACACCAAATGATAGGTCGTGCTCTTGACCAAATAAATCAAACTTACCACTAGCGTATAAATCAAACAGGTCGTGTTTATCCTCGTAATCATAACGGCTTGCGTAACCAGTAAGACCTAGGCCTGTTTCTCTATCGGGTGTGCCATAAACATAAAAAAGCTCTGAATCTTGCTCGTTTTCAATATGTGCATAACGGGCGGTTGCTACCCAAGTTGCTGATAAGTTTTGCTCAAGTGTTACATAGACCTGTTCAGCACTGTTGTCCCAGTATGACCAATCTGATGCAGTACTAGTAGATGCATCGTAATCAGTGGCTGAGCCATCAGTGTAGTAAAGGGGTAATGCTCCCCAAAGCGGGCTATCGGCATCTTTTTGTTGATTAACGTAGTTGAGACTTAGCGTTGTATCATCTGTTAATTTACCTTCATAAGCTAAGTAACCTATTGTTTTGTCAGTTTCGTAACGGTCCAAGTAAGATTCTGCTTTATGCTTAGTAAATACCGCGCGTACAGCGTGCTCATCGTTTATTGGAGTCGAAACATCAACCTCTAGTCGTTTGTTATTCCATGAGCCATAAGATACAGATGCATGCGCTTGTGTTATGTAGGTCGGTTTTTTAAGTACCATGTTCACTGTTGCAGAAGGGTTTCCTGCACCGGTCATTAAACCGTTAGCCCCACGAACAATTTCAACACGGTCGTAAATAGAGGTATCTAATGAGCCTTGAATTGACCCCGAACTTTGTGGAATACCCAAGCCATCTACTTGAAAGTTTGTGATTTCAAATCCACGGGCTTTAAAGTAAGTCCGATCTGTTTCTATTTGCTCCACCGTTACACCGGGTGTGCTTTCAAGAACGGAGTTAATATCATCTAACGAAAAATCGTCCATTAATGCGCGCGAAACAACCGAAATACTTTGCGGGGTTTCTTTTATTGAAAGGCCTAATTTAGTTGCAGACTGCGCATCTTCGGTAATGTAGTTTTTATGATGCTGGCCATATACGGCTATTTTCTCTAATGACTCGTTGTTAGTTTTTAACTCCTGCGCAAACGTATTTCCAGATAAAATTAAAGAAGTAACAATGCTTAGTTTAGACAAACGCAAAATAGTAGGGGACGACATATCGGTTCCAGTTCGTTATAAAATTGGAACTTATGCTAATCTAAATGATATTGATTTGCAATTGCATTGCTGTGGTTTGTTTATCTTTTAACTAATTTGGGCCAGCTTAATTAATACCTTAGGTTTATTTTAAAATTATGTAGGGTTAAATTAAGAGGTTTATTAACCAAATTTAAAGTTATACGCATAAAAAAAAGCGGCCTAAGCCGCTTAATTTATGGAGTAGACTTTAAATTAAAAAGCGTATTTAACAGAGAATTGTAAGCGGTCTAAATCACCATCAATACCGCTTTGAGTTTCTCTCTCAGCATGTTTTAACTCTGCACCAAATGTTAGACGTTTAACCGGAGAGTATAAAATATTTGCGCTATAGCTTTGCGTTGATTCAGTTGGATCACCTGAAATGCTCAACAAATCAGTGTTGTTGTCAGCTGAAAAGAATGAGTAAAGGAATGTTGAACGCCATTGGCTGCTCCATTTATGCTGATAAGCAACAAAGCCAGACGTTGAGTCGATTGCATCTAACTCATCACCATTGAGTACGGCACCATGAGCAACATTTAAGCCTACATATCGGCCTAAACCTTTACCTTGTGTCAGCATAAATTTAATGTTGTCGTCACCTACTTTAAACATACCCGATGCACTTACGCCAAATGACGTTTCATCAGCATCAATACCGCCTACTTTATACGTTAATTGGCGAGCAAGTGCGGTTACAACAAGGTTACCCCAGTCTGCTTTGTGTGTGTATCGTGCGGTAAAATCAGGAAGCGAAGCATCATCAGTTGCAACGCGTGCTCCGCCTGTTGTTGTGATTGTGCTTTCTGGGTTCTCTAACGAGAATGACCATGCACCCGTAGTGTATTTAATTTGAGATTGACGAACAAACACCGTGCCTTCTGCAGGACCAACAAAATCAAGTGCTTCTGGTAATGCACCGACGTTTTGAAAGTTTGACCATGTTTGACCAAATAACCAGCCATCATATGAGATAAATGCATGGCGAATGCGCGGAGAGTATGAATTAGACACACGCTCGTTGCCGCCAGGAGCTGACAATAAAAAGTCTAGCTCTATTTTAGTTTTAACCGTTTTACCGTTATCTAATAAGGTAGCAGTTCCAAAATTAAAACGTGACTCACGAGCGTGCATATCAAATACGGCGTCTGAACTATTATCGTTACCAACGGTTAGTGTACTTGGCACATAAAAATCACGGCCAACACTGGTGCCCGCAGGAGCGCCTGCTGAGTAGTCACTCCACATCGTGTCGAGTTTAATATATCCGCCGTAAGTGAACTCTGTGTCACCAATCTTTGCAGCTGTAGCCGCATAAGTAGTGCTTGATAGTGCACATAAAACAGCGCTTGCTGCGAGTGTTTTTAATGGAGTTATTTTCATACTGGTATCCCTTGTTTAGGCTACTTGTTGTTTATAATTTTTTACTCGTTTTTGCCAATACTTGCTACAGGTATAGATTACGAATAAAAATAAATAGTGTGAGTCTGTTCAGTGTTAGTAAATATTTTTTTAATTTTTAAACAACGCATGCAATAGTTTTTAGATTTGCTTAATTGTTCAACACAAATACTTTAGATATGTGTAGTGTTTACTCAATTATCTATTGGTCTATAAGACTAAGGTTTAACAGTGAAGTAATCTTTTGCTACCTTTATTTAACATCATGTATTGTTTAGGTAAAAATATTTAAGCTTATTAATTATATAGTACAAATTAGTAATATGGAGGCGAGTACAACTAAGGTCTAATACTTAATAAAGCACTGCTGAGTAATCCTTGTTAAGAGCCTAAGGCAAGTAATTTAAACGGAGACTAAGATGTCACAAAGTATCTATCCTGTTCCTAATCATATAAAAGACACAACACTTGTTGATAAAAATAAATATAATTCGATGTACCAGCAGTCAATTAATGACCCCGAAAGCTTTTGGCGAGAGCATGGTCAACGCCTCGATTGGTCTACTCCTTATACTAAAGTTAAAAACACCTCTTTTGATAAAGGGCACATCAGTATCAAATGGTATGAAGATGGTTTCTTAAATGCCTCTTATAATTGTATTGATCGTCATTTAAAAACCAAAGCCGATAAAATTGCACTTATTTGGGAAGGTGATGACCCGTCACAAAGCGAAAATATTACGTATCAGCAATTACACGATGAAGTGGCCAAATTTGCTAATGGTTTAAAAAAGCTAGGTGTGCAAAAAGGTGACCGAGTTGCTATTTACATGCCAATGACCCCGCAGGCTATTTACGCTATGCAGGCGTGTGCTCGCATTGGTGCAATTCACTCAGTTGTATTTGGTGGCTTTTCACCTTCGGCAATCGCTGACCGTATTAAAGACTCTGGTGCTAAAGTGGTCATTACATCAGATGAAGGCCGACGTGCAGGTAACTGCGTGCCATTAAAAGCGAATGTTGATGAAGCCGTATTACAAGATTCTGTAACCACTATTGAGCACGTGATTGTACATCAGTTAACAGGTGGTGAAGTTGATTGGCACGATCACGATATTTGGTGGCACGACTTAGTCGCTGACTTACCAGCGCAGTGTGAACCAGAGCCAATGAACGCAGAAGATCCGCTATTTATTTTGTATACATCAGGTTCAACAGGCCAACCTAAAGGGGTTGTACACACAACTGGCGGTTATTTAGTTTATGCGTCAATGACTCACGAGTACGTATTTGATTTACAAGATGATGATGTGTATTGGTGTAGTGCCGATGTAGGTTGGATCACCGGACACAGTTATATTGCATACGGACCGCTGGTGAATGGCTGCACACAAGTTGTATTTGAAGGCGTACCTACATACCCAAGCGCAGGAAGAATGGGTGAGGTGGTTGATAAGCATGGTGTCACTATTTTATATACTGCGCCTACAGCGATTCGAGCATTAATGGCCAAAGGTGATGAGCCTACCGCAACTTCACATCGCGATAGTTTACGTATTTTGGGTTCCGTAGGTGAGCCAATTAACCCAGAGGCATGGAACTGGTACTACGAGAGTATAGGTAAGTCTAATTGTCCAATTGTGGATACCTGGTGGCAAACAGAAACAGGTGGCATTATGATCACGCCACTACCTGGTGCTACAGACACGAAGCCGGGTTCTGCAACTCATCCATTTTTTGGTATTGCTCCGGCACTTTATGATGCAGAGGGAAATACACTAGAGGGCGCGGTTGACGGCAATTTAGTTATTTTAGATAGCTGGCCATCACAAGCGCGTACCGTTTATGGTGACCATGAGCGTTTTGAACAAACTTACTTTAGTGCATACCCTGGCGTTTACTTTACCGGTGATGGTTGTCGTCGTGATGAAGATAGCTATTACTGGATAACAGGGCGTGTTGATGATGTACTCAATGTATCGGGGCACCGTTTAGGCACTGCTGAAATAGAAAGCGCATTAGTTGCCCATGAAGCTGTGGCAGAGGCTGCAGTAGTAGGTTACCCGCATAATATCAAAGGCCAAGGCATTTATGTTTATATTACGCCTAACGAAGGGGTCACGGTGAGTGATGAGCTTACAACAGCGGTTCGTAATTGGGTTCGTAAAGAGCTCAGCCCAATAGCCTCTCCAGATATGATTCAATGGTCTCCGGGTTTACCTAAAACACGCTCAGGTAAAATAATGCGTCGAATTTTGCGCAAAATTGCTGCCAATGAGCACGAGCAATTGGGTGATACGTCAACCCTTGCTGATCCGTCGGTAGTGGATGAACTTATCGATAATCGATTAAATCGATAAATACGCGTTAAAAGCTTGATTACAAGTTAATTCTAAACGTAGTATATCGGCTGTTACTTAGTAATAAGTATCAGCCGAATTTTTAGGAGTGAACCATGAGTCAGTTTTTAATAGCGGACGATCATCCGTTATTTCGTGAAGCACTAAAGGGCGCACTGAGCGCAAAATTTGAAGGGCTAGAAGTGTTCGAGTCGTCAGATTTTGATAGCACATTGCAAGTGCTAAGCGAGCAAGAAGATCTTGATATATTACTGCTAGACCTTCATATGCCAGGTAATGGTGATTTGTATGGTCTTATTCGTATCCGAGAAGAGTACCCAAGTTTACCGATTGCTGTGGTTTCAGGCAGTGAAGACGTTAATATTGTTTCTAAAGTCATGGGTTATGGTGCTATGGGGTTCATTCCCAAATCATCGTCATCGGACGATATTGCCAATGCAATTAACCAAATACTTGAAGGTGATACATGGCTGCCAAAAGAGCTTAAAAACAAAGTAGCCGAAATCGAAGGTGAAGACAGAGAAATTGCAGCGCAAGTCGCTTCTCTTACACCTCAGCAATACCGCGTTTTACAATATTTGCATGAAGGATTACTCAATAAGCAAATTGCTTATGAGTTGCACATTTCAGAAGCAACAGTAAAAGCACACATTACCGCAATTTTTAGAAAGCTCGGTGTCTATAACCGCACTCAAGCCGTACTTATCGCTGCTAAATTACAACTAGAGCCTATTGAGCCAGCTCAATAATGGTTTAACGGCTTTGAAGCGATTTATTACCGTTATATTTTACCCGCTATTTTGAATTGGCATTTTAGCGCATGGGAATATTGTCGGTTATGTTTTGAAACTCGCTAAATTTAGAGCAGGCGTAGGTTAGCTCCTCTAGGCAGCGTCTGCTTAGCATTTATGCTTTTTTATCTTTTACTGATAAAAAACAGGCTTAATACCTATTCCTCCTTTTGTGTTATTAGACTTTACTCACAAACCATTCACCTTTTAAACATGATCTAAATTACAAATAATGCTAGGTTACGGCAATTTTATAACTTTAAGAGCAGGGTATGACAGACTCCACACACTCACCTAGCAACAATCCAAATAAGGGATTATTTAATCGGTTTTTAGCCACCGTCGAATTTTTAGGCAATATGCTGCCTCATCCAATTACACTATTTGCAATATTTGCAGTGGCGATTGTTGTGTTTAGCGGCATTGCAGATTGGTTTGGATTAAGTGCAATAGACCCTCGCCCGGTAGGCGCTCCAGGGCGCGCCGCTGACGGCGTTATTGAAGTCGTAAGCTTATTAAGCGCTGAAGGTTTACAACGCATTATGGCTGGGCTTGTTACCAATTTCACAGGATTTGCTCCCCTAGGTACCGTGTTGGTTGCATTATTGGGTGTGAGCGTTGCTGAGCACTCGGGTTTGCTCTCTGCGGCTATGCGAGGCATGGTAATGGGCGCCTCTAAACGTTTAGTTACGTTTATGGTCGTGTTTGCCGCTATTATGTCAAATACGGCTTCAGAGCTTGGCTATGTGGTTTTAATTCCGCTCGCAGCGATGATTTTTCATAGCTTAGGGCGTCACCCATTAGCTGGCCTTGCCGCTGCATTTGCAGGTGTGTCGGGGGGCTATAGTGCTAACTTATTATTAGGTACTATTGATCCGCTCCTTGCAGGTATTACAACTCCTGCAGCTCAAATGATCGATCCAACCTATGTTGTTGGCGCAGAGGCAAACTGGTATTTCATGATGATATCGGTGCTTTTAATTTCAGTGCTGGGTACTTTAGTAACTGAAAAAATAGTTGAGCCACGCCTAGGCAAATATAATCCAGATGAAGCCAGTATTGACCTGTCGCAAAACAGCATCGATACCCTTACCCAAAAAGAAAAGTCAGGTTTAAAGTGGGCTGGCATTTCTTTACTCGCAGTTTCTTTATTACTTGCATGGACCATCGTTCCTGACGATGGCATTTTACGAAACCCTGCAACCGGTGAAGTTGCGGGCTCTCCTTTTTTAAAAGGGATTATGGTTATTATTTTTGTGACATTTAGTATTCCTGGTTTTGTATATGGTCGTGTTGTTGGCACTATGAAAAACGATAAGGATGTTATTAACGCCATGAGTAAAAGTATGAGCTCGATGGGGTTATATATTGTTTTGGTATTTTTTGCGGCTCAGTTTGTAGCATTCTTTAAGTGGACTAATTTAGGCACTATTTTAGCTATAAATGGTGCGGCGCTTTTACAAGCTTTAAACCTGACAGGCCCTGAAGTATTTGTATTGTTTATTTTAATGTGTGCACTAGTAAACCTAAGCTTAGGCTCGTCGTCAGCGCAATGGGCGATTACAGCGCCTATTTTTGTTCCTATGCTTATGCTAATCGGTTACGCGCCAGAAACTATTCAAGCGGCTTACCGTATTGGTGACTCGGTAACAAACTTAATAACCCCGATGATGAGTTACTTTGGTTTAATACTTGCCGTGGCTGTTAAGTATAAAAAAGACATGGGCATAGGTACGCTGGTTGCTACCATGCTGCCATACAGTATTGTATTTTTTATTGGCTGGGTTATTTTGTTTTATGTTTGGGTATTTTTACTGGGTATGCCTGTAGGGCCTGAGTCTCCTACGTATTACACACCGTAATTACTTATTTTACGCGAACAATAAAAAAG
>NZ_BADX01000062.1:0-3786 GCF_000241365.1 Pseudoalteromonas sp. BSi20480
TTTTATATGATTATCAATTTAACTAGCCGTTGTTAATTTTTAGTACCATATCTTGATGCGGTATACCGTCCTCTAAATATGCATCCCCTGTACACTTAAAACCAAATGACTCATAAAAGTCCAGTAAATAGGTTTGCGCACCGATAACTATGTCCCGTTCAGGCCAATGCGTTTTACAACACGCTATTGCCTGTTCAACCAATTTACTAGCGATCCCCTTTCCTCTGTGATGCTCACTAACTAGAACACGTCCAATTGCGCTGTACTGTCCGTTTTTTTCATAACAACGGGCGTAGCCCATTAACTGCATATTATCTAACGTATAAATATGCTGAGTAGTTTCAGAAGTATCAACATCATCCAGCTCAGGGTAAGGGCACTTTTGCTCTACAACAAATACGTCTACGCGCCCTTTCATAATTAAAAACAAGGTATGAGGGGTCAGTTTATCAAATGGTTCACAGTTAAAATGCATGGTAATCCTTAAACAAAAACCCAGCTGAAGCTGGGTTTAGTATCGCTATAGTACGAAATGAAAATAAAATTACATTCATCGCTGTATAGTGTAAAAAAGTATCAAGCGAATAAACGCTCTAACTGATCACATAACTGAGACAAGTTTACATGGTCATGTTCAATGGTAACATCAATATACCCATCGCCTCTAAATGCACGGTCAAGCTCAATTAAAACGTGAGTTTTGTGGGCTTCTGGTACAAATGACAACTCGATTTCTTGAATTCCAAATAAGCTTCTGCTGTTAGGTTTATATTCAAGCTCTTGGTAACAACCTGAAACAGAAGCAAACGTAGAGGCACGTAAAAAACCTTTTTCAACATCAGCTTTAGATAAACTAAACCCTAATTTATCCATTGCCTGCATACACGTTTTCACTGCTTCATTTGGATAAATATGAAGATGGTCTTTATCTGTTGGATCTAATGCTAAGTCAATATCTAATCCGGTTTCTATCCAAACATGGGACTGGTTGTAACCTGCGTTAATTTCAGTGATCGGTGTTTCTGAATGCAAACGCGCTTCAAAAGGTATGCTTTTTACGTCACCGGGTTCCAACTTACCTATATCTGTAATTCGCCATTGATCAATTACATGATTAGTAAAATAATCACCTTCATCACCAGCCACTTTAACACGGGTCATTAGTAATAAATCTAAGCCTGCAATTTCTTGGCTAACGTCACCTGCTGTAATGACAATATTAGCGTTAAAAAGTTGACCTGGTTGCAGATGTTCAGTCTCTAAAATAGTGTCAACTTTTGCTGCACCAATACCTACTGATGCTAAAATCTTTTTAAACATATAATTCTCCTTAAGCTGAGCCGCTCTTAAATATGCCCTAACTTAAACGTCTTCGTTATCTCATCTTAACCATAATTAAAAGCCGTTGTCAGTTTAAAAGTAGGATTTAAATGCTTTTAAGGGTTAAATACGCATAATTTGTGCATTTATCATCCAAGCAAGATGTTAAAAGCGACTAAATAAACAAAGCTCAAGTGGTATATTTAATTTTCATTAATCGCTGTTTTTAGCTACACTGCAGTACCAAATGATGTAATTTTAAGTATTATGGAACTAATCTACTTTGCTACCGCATTTGTGTGTGGTTTTGCCATTTATCAATTAAAACTTCCCCCTCTTATTGGCTTTTTGCTGGCGGGCTTTGCGCTTAATCTAGCTGGTTATAAAAGTACAGAATTACTTGATACAATCGCCGCATTGGGCGTTACTTTGTTGCTGTTCAGTATTGGCTTAAAACTTAAAGTAAAAAGCTTAATAAAACCCCAAGTGTGGGCACCTGCTTCCCTTCATATTATATTTAGTAGCGCTATTTTTAGCGGTTTCATGTTGTTATTAGGTGTGTTTGCCCTGCCCCTTTTTGTTGACTTAAGTTGGCAAAGTGCCTTGTTGGTCGGCTTTGCTCTTAGCTTTTCAAGCACTGTATTTGCGGTAAAAGTATTAGAAGAGCGCGGTGAAATGGCCAGCCTACACGGTAAAATCGCTATTGGTATACTTGTAATGCAAGATATTTTTGCGGTTATATTTTTAGCTATTAGTACAGGAAAAGTACCGAACATTTGGGCGCTAGCTATTATTATTGCCTTGCCTTTAATACGCCCTATTATGTATTTTATGCTCAACCGTTCTAAGCATGGTGAACTGCTTCCTTTATTTGGTTTCTTTTTTGCGCTTGTTGCTGGTTATAACGCATTTGAATTTGCAGGCCTTAAAGGTGATTTGGGTGCGCTGATCATAGGTATGATGTTTGCCCCACATAAAAAAGCGGGCGAGCTATCAAAATCCTTACTCAACTTAAAAGATATTTTACTTGTCGGTTTTTTCTTAAGCATTGGTTTAAATGCTGAACTAACAGTTGATTCGCTTATCATTGCCATTGTGCTTATTTTTGTACTCCCTGTTAAAGTTATTCTTTATTATGTGTTCACGAATGCGTTTAAACTACGTGCACGTACCTCGCTACTTACCGCATTTACCTTATCTAACTACAGTGAATTTGGCTTGATTGTATGTGCTGTTGCAGCTTCAACAGGTATTATTACCCCTGAATGGTTAGCCGTTATGGCTATTGCGGTATCTATTACCTTTGTTATTGCCTCACCCCTTAACAAACGCTCTAATGAATTATATGTAAAAGTAGAAAGCTGGTTAGTAAAGTTTGAAAGCAAAACACGCCTAGCCGAAGAATTACCAGTAAACCTTAATGATACAAAAATTGTTATTTTTGGTATGGGCCGTATTGGCACCGGTGCTTATGAAACTATCAATATGACTCACCCCAATTTAGTAGCGGGTATAGATATAAAACCCGAAGTTGTCGATAAACATATAAGTAGAGGCCGTAAAGTACTGATTGCAGACGCTACCGACCCTGACTTTTGGCAACGTGTAAACCACTCTCACGTTGAAATGGTCATGTTAGCAATGCCAAAACACATGCAGAACATTTTTGCATTAGAGCAGCTTCAAGCGTCAGGTTACACAGGGCAAGTTACTGCAATTGCAAACTACCCAGATCAACAAAAAGAGCTTGAAAGTATGGGTGTGCACTCAACGTATAACTTTTACTTAGAAGCCGGTAGTGGTTTTGCTGAACATGTAAAACAAGAATTGTTTGGTGAAAAATAGTATTTACTATGTGTAAAGGCACAAAAACAATTTTTTTCATGAGTAAATAAATAAAAAGCAATTGTATTTACATTCCTTTACAAGTGCATGCACCACGTCTGCAAAAAACAGGTAAACTGTCTTCGTTGGTTAAATATAACCCATGTTAAATACAACCTAGTTAGACTCCAGCTAACAAAAGTTGTGTCGGGCTTTTTACACCAACAAAAATTCTTAAATCAGAGGGCCTACTCCCTCACTCAATAGGCTGTTTCTTGCCCGTCACAGCCTATTTTATTACTCTAAAATACCTTACACTAACCCCATTGATACACTTAAAAGCAAACCTATGGATCCGGAACAATTAAAAATTGCCATAAACACTAAAATGCCGTTTGGAAAATATTCAGGTCGTCCATTATTATTACTTCCCGAACCTTACTTAGTTTGGTTTAAACAGCAAGGTTTTCCTGATTCAAAACTAGGCAGTCAGTTAGCTATGATGTACGAGGTTAAGCTAAATGGCTTAGAGCAAATGCTTATGCCATTGCTAGAAAAAAAATAAAATTTTACGAAACTATTTTATAAATTGGCGGTCTATTTAATTGCTACTTGTTGATTTTGGTTTTAACCACAAAAAAA
>NZ_BADX01000061.1:0-1676 GCF_000241365.1 Pseudoalteromonas sp. BSi20480
CAAATGCAGGTTTTTTTAAAATGTTTAGTCCATTATATCCGACGGCATATCGCCACGAATTTTCTGCCAAATTTCACCCGTTTGATGACCATATTTACGCATCATCGAAATTGCACCGTCGTGCTCATTATTTTGCGCTAATACAGTTAAATCTTTATAAAACTGGCGGGCAAGCTCGCGGGTACCCGGATCTGAAAAGTAATGACAACCGATTTTAGAATAGAACCCTCTAAAACCGTTTAAAATTAAAACATAAATTCGGTTATTACCTGCAACGGCCAATTCGTGATGCACTTTATAGTCATAATCAGCAAATGCTTGTGCCGTATCTTCAAGTTCGTGACTTAATGATAAAATTTCAATGACACGCTCAGGGTTAAGCTTAATTGCAGCACGGGTATAAATAGCACTTATATTTGTTCGTGCAGACAATAGCTGATCTGTCAACTCAGGCATTTTATCTTCATCTAAACGTGCTAACGTTTCTAATATATTTAAGCCCGACGTTTCCCAAAAGTTATTAACCTTTGTTGGTTTGCCGTGCTGAATAGTTAGCCAGCCGTCTCGCGCTAAACGCTGTAACACTTCGCGTAATGTGGTTCTTGTTACGCCAATTAACTCAGAGAGCTCTCTCTCAGCTGGTAGAATTGAACCTGGAGGGAAATCGCCATTCCAAATAGACTCAACTATGTATTCTTCAGCAAATCCTGCTGGGCTTTTCGCTTTAAAAATTCTCATCCAATTCCCACTCGAATTAATCTACAACGTTTCGCTTACGCGAATAACTGACTGATTGTACCAGACGAAACTCAACTAACAAGTAAAGTAAGATATATTGTTAAATTGAACATACACATCAAGGTAAAGTTACTGAACGGCAAGAGCGACTGGCCATTTAAAAGGAACAAAAATCGCTTTTAATAAAACAAATTCATTGAAAATATCAAATTACAATCAGGTTAAACATGGGAGAAATGTGCAAACAACGAGAATTAATTTAGTGGCTGAACTAACAGCCAATTGTAGACATTGAAGATTTTAAATGTCCGAAGTCAAGATTTGACTCCATTCACTTTTTATATGCAAAATACTCCGCAACTAGTTGAAAAATGGTGTGAACCATGATGCAACGTAAAAAATTAAAAGAAAACTATAAGCTAACAAAAAGCCTTTGAAACACTCTTTTAGATCTGCGGCTTCATGACCATGTTTTGCCTTTTTAAAGCCTAAATAACTAGGCACTGGGTAAGTAAGCATTACCGCTACAATAATCCAATTTGCTACAACTTTATCTGAATCGGGGGCATCGAAAATAAAAACTGACATGAACAACGAAACTGGCCACGCTACTATCGCGATAGCAGGTAAAAACGCCAAAGCTAATAATGGAATTGATAATGGATGGCTGTGAGTTTGCTGCATAATTTCCTTTGCATATAACGCCCTAATAATGGGCAAAAAATTGTTGGCTAAAATGTTGAGGAACGAAAACAGCCAACTGTTTTTTGTCCTTATTGATTAGCTTGTATGGATAATACATCCATCTTAATTACTATTTAAACCCCTTTCGGGTAATGTGAGACCCAGGCTTAAGCAGCAACTTAAGCTTTCCTTGTCGTAGTTCGATTGAGCAAAGGCTCCTCTGTTGAGAGACCGATAACAAGAACGAACGCGAT
>NZ_BADX01000060.1:0-20089 GCF_000241365.1 Pseudoalteromonas sp. BSi20480
ATGTCTAATTTAAATTCAATCTAAATAAACCGTTTAATAATAAAGTCTACTTTTACCCGTTTTGCTTGGCCAAGTAACTTTTTAACTGGCTGAGGGTAATCTTCCATGGTTTCTAAATCGTCTGGCCCTGTTAGTCGGCGACAGTGCTTAAGAATTTCATGCTTTTCGTTATCAATTGCTTGCATAATAGTTTGCTCAGGATCTTCAATTAATATCCCGTTTTCTATGTCTAAGCCCCATGCTCGTGGGTTTAGGTTATGCCCACTCAATAAATGCTTTGATCTATCTGCACATATTCCTTTTAAATGGAAAGAGTTATTGTCGTGTTTCCAAAGGTATACATTTAAGTTACCGTTATCTATATGGCGTTTTTGTGTTTTAACAAATTTATGCAAAATAGTTTCGTATAAATAAGGCAACGCACCAATTTTACTAAACGGCTCACTAGGTGGCATATAAAAATCATTAGCGGTTTTATCGCCCACAACAATTGTAATATGTTTGCCTTGTTTCAAAAGCCTGCGTAACGAACGCATAAGCGGCGCAGGAAAATTGAAGTACGGTGTATAAAGTACTAACTCACGCTCTGTTGTATCAAAAAGGGCTTTGATCATACGATTAAGTTCGTTATGACGACGCCCAAGCCCTAAAAACAAGCGAATATTTAACGCATTATTGCTTGCTTGCTCAGCCGACTTATAACTTGCTGCTTTTAGATCACGCATAAATTGCTTTTGTTCAAGTTTAAAGTCAATTAATCGCTTGAGCGGACGCGTGTCGATTCGAGGCACTGCCACTGAACTCAATAGCTTTGATTCAATAAAGTCTATTACAGAGTCACACAGGCCTTTTTGCGTAATTAAAAAGTAACGGTCAAGCCTGTAGCGGTCACTGTGCTGTAAATACACATTATTTAAGCTAGCACCGCTGTAAAGCAACGTGTCGTCTATTACAAAACCTTTTAGGTGTAATACACCAAACAGCTCTTTCGCTTTTACCGGTACACCAAATACTTGTACATTTGATTTAAATTTTTCTAGATAGTCACAGTATAAACTTGCGTTCCCGTCTGATTTCTCAGCACCAATAAGCCCACGCTGGGCACGATGAAAATCGACCAGTACTTTTACTTCAAGTGCAGGGTTGGCTAAAGACGCATTGTGTAATGCCTCTAAAACTTCGCGGCCTGCTTCATCATCTTGCAAATAAAGCGCAGTAATATAAATGCGCTTTTTTGCGTTAGCGATTAAATTAAGTAATTGTGTGCGGTAATCTTGCGCATTGGTTAAGACGTTAACGTCTTTTGAAGTCAACCCAAATGCGGGTTTTTCCTGCCAAAATAACATAGTTGCCTATTCATTTAGGTCACATAATCTATCAGTGACAAATCAAAATTAGGTAAAACATAACAAAAAAAATCAAAGTGGTCATGAATTAACGACGTTTTGTTGCTTGTTAGTCTATTTATTGAGCTAGTTTACCCTGCAAGGCATAAAAGTATGTTTGTTTAGTACATAAAAATGAACAGGTTTTCGATTTAACTAAAAAAAATAATCTCAGATTTTGTTTACTTCTGCCTTGTTTTTCTTAGAATCGAGCGCATTAATGACCGTATAGAATCGTTTAGGAAAATATCATGACTGAAGCAAAACATAGTAAGCTACTAATTTTAGGCTCTGGCCCAGCTGGTTACACAGCTGCAGTGTATGCAGCCCGTGCAAATTTAAACCCTGTTTTAATTACAGGTATGCAACAAGGTGGTCAATTGACTACTACCACTGAAGTTGAAAACTGGCCGGGTGATGCACACGGTTTAACAGGCCCTGCACTTATGGACCGCATGAAAGAGCATGCTGAACGCTTTGAAACCGAAATTGTGTTTGACCACATAAACAAAGTTGATGTTTCTAAACGCCCTTTCACACTAACTGGCGATCAAGGTACATACACATGTGATGCGCTTATCATTGCTACAGGCGCATCTGCAAAATACTTAGGTTTAGAGTCTGAAACAAACTTCCAAGGTCGTGGTGTATCGGCGTGTGCAACATGTGATGGCTTTTTCTATAAAGGTCAAAAAGTAGCAGTAGTTGGTGGTGGTAATACCGCAGTTGAAGAAGCACTATACTTATCTAACATTGCTGATGAAGTCCATGTAATTCACCGTCGTGACAGTTTCCGTAGTGAAAAAATTCTTGCTGATCGTCTTACTGAAAAAGCGGCAAACGGCAACGTGGTAATGCACTACAACCGTACACTAGACGAAGTTTTGGGCGACCAAATGGGTGTAACAGGCATTCGAATTAAAGATGTAGCATCTGATGCTACTGAAGATTTAGATTTGGCGGGAGTGTTTATTGCAATTGGCCACAAACCAAACACAGATATGTTTGAAGGCCAGCTAGAAATGAAAGACGGCTACCTAGTTGTTGAGTCAGGTCTTAACGGTAACGCAACGCAAACAAGCGTACCAGGTGTTTTTGCTGCAGGTGACGTGTCTGACCATATTTACCGCCAAGCGATTACATCTGCTGGAACAGGCTGTATGGCTGCCCTTGATGCAGAGCGCTATTTAGATAACCTATAACGTTTATTTTTCACAAAAGGGGCTGAGCAATCAGCCCCTTTTTTTACGCTTAAAATATAGTTACACTTTTAAAACAAATTATAAAAAGTAAACACGTTATGACTAACCAGCTATACCAACTAAGTGATACAGATATAGCATTTCCCAATCCAGAATATGCATTAGTTTCTCCAGACGGCCTACTAGCTGTGGGTGGTGACTTGAGCCTAGCTCGCCTTTGCAATGCTTATACTAATGGGATATTTCCTTGGTTTAGCGATAACGAACCTATTATGTGGTGGTCACCAAGTGAACGTGGCATTGTGGAGTTAAATGAGTTTCATGTTAGTAAAAGTTTACGTAAGCACCTAAAAAAATACCCCGTAACAGTGACAGTTAATAACGCCTTTGTTGAAGTCATTG
This sequence comes from Pseudoalteromonas sp. BSi20480, assembly GCF_000241365.1. Lineage (NCBI taxonomy): Bacteria > Pseudomonadati > Pseudomonadota > Gammaproteobacteria > Alteromonadales > Pseudoalteromonadaceae > Pseudoalteromonas > Pseudoalteromonas sp. BSi20480. Next base: position 2,990 of record NZ_BADX01000060.1, read on the forward strand.
AAGCATGCCGTGACCAACGCATTGATACCGACGGTACTTGGATCACTACTGATATGCTTAGTGCTTACATAAATGCTCATCATGCAGGCGTAGCGCATAGCTTAGAGGTGTGGCGCAACGGAGAGCTTGCAGGTGGACTGTATGGAATTATGCAAAATGGTGTGTTTTGTGGCGAATCGATGTTTCATCATCAAACTAATTGTTCTAAATTAGCTATGTGGGCGCTTGTGAATTGGTTAAAATACCATGACGCTCATTTTATTGATTGCCAACTCGAAAACCCATATTTGATGAGTTTGGGAGCAAAAGTTATTCCTCGAACTGATTTTTTAGCTAAACTTAACACTGCACTTACCTATAAAGTTAATCCTACTATGTGGGAACCACAGGAACTTATTGCAATCTATGAATGAAAACCTAACAGCCCGTGTTGGTTTAAGCCAAGAATTTGCGTGTAGTTATCTGCCCAACAGGCGCGAGCAACTATTAGTCATATTAGATCCCACTTATTATTGCTCAGAAAAGTTCGAATCTTTGTTAGCAGTCGGCTTTAGGCGCAGTGGTAACCAAATATACCGCCCTCACTGCCCCGTTTGCAGTGCATGTAACTCTGTTCGTGTTTTAGCGCAAGAATTTATGCCATCAAAATCACAAAAACGTAAACTAAACAAAGCAAAAACCCAGTTTACGGTCACTTACTCTACTAGCGAACGAGCAGAGTATTATCCGCTGTACTGTAAATATATAACTATGCGCCATCAAGACGGCAGCATGTACCCACCACAGCCTGAACAATTTCAAAGCTTTTTATTTTGCAGTTGGCTTGAAATTACGTTTATCGAACTTTGGCATCAAGGCACTTTAGTAGGTGTAGCCGTAACCGATTGTATGGACAACGCTATTTCTGCTATTTACACGTTTTTTGACCCTGACTTTGAGCACTATAGTTTAGGGTCAATTATGATATTAGAGCAGCTAAAATTTGCTAAAGCGCAAAATAAACAATTTGTGTATTTGGGCTATCAAATTGATGAGTGCACCAAAATGAAGTATAAAACTCAGTTTTTACCCGCACAAAAACAGCTTAATGATGAGTGGGTGGCTATTTAATTTGCAAATATAGCCCCTGCGCCTTTACTTATTGGTGTATTTTGGGCAAAATCTGCAGCGTTTAACTATTAAAGAGGTGTTACGCTAAACATGGCGAAAGAAGACGTAATCGAAATGCAAGGGACTGTCCTTGATACTTTACCAAATACAATGTTCCGAGTTGAGCTAGAAAATGGTCACGTAGTTGTGGCTCATATTTCAGGTAAAATGCGCAAAAACTATATCCGTATTTTAACCGGCGATAAAGTAACGGTAGAAATGACTCCTTACGATTTATCGAAAGGTCGTATCGTATTCCGTGCTCGCTAAGTAAGTGCGTAAACGAGATTTAGTTTTTGGCTAGTGTATAACTAGCTTTAAGCGTTTATTAAATGTAATTGATGGACTTTGACTAGCAATTACATTTAATAAACAAAAAACCCAGCTTTTGCTGGGTTTTTTGTTGCCTAAAATAAAAAATGGCCCGGTATTACAAGCGAGCCATTTAGAGTCTTATGCGGTTTATGCTGGTGTTAAACTACTTTCGTAATCAAAACGGATTTTCTTGTCTTTTACCGACACCTTCACTGTGCCGCCATCAGCCAACTTACCAAACAGTATTTCGTTTGCGAGTGGCTTTTTGAGCTCTTCTTGAATAACACGCGCCATTGGGCGTGCACCCATCGCTTTATCGTATCCTTTTTCAGCTAACCATTCACGTGCCTTAGAGGTCAATTCAAAATTAACCGACTTCTTATCAAGCTGTGCCTGCAGTTCAACAATAAATTTATCAACCACCAACAAAATAACTTCACGTTCAAGATGGTTAAACCAAATAATGTTATCTAAGCGGTTTCTAAACTCTGGTGAAAATGTTTTGTTAATTTCACCCATTGCATCGTGTGTATGATCCTGCTCACTAAAGCCAATTGACTTGCGAGTTGTTTCTTGCACGCCGGCATTAGTGGTCATTACCAGCACAACATTTCTAAAGTCAGCTTTACGGCCATTGTTGTCGGTTAATGTACCGTGATCCATTACCTGCAATAAAATGTTGTAAATATCTGGATGCGCTTTTTCAATCTCATCGAGTAAAACCACCGCATGAGGGTTCTTAATAACAGCCTCGGTTAGCAAACCGCCCTGCTCAAAACCAACATAACCTGGCGGTGCACCAATTAAGCGGCTAATTGCATGACGCTCAACATATTCCGACATATCAAAACGAATAAACTCAACACCCATGCATTTTGCAAGCTGCTTAGTTACCTCTGTTTTACCAACACCGGTTGGACCAGCGAATAAGAAAGAACCCACTGGTTTTTCTTCACTTGTTAGCCCTGAACGTGACAAACGGATTGCCGATGTAAGTGCATCAATTGACTGATCTTGACCAAACACCAGCATTTTAAGATTACGGTCAATATTTTTAAGCGTTTCTTTGTCCGATGACGATACATTTTGTGGTGGAATGCGCGCCATTTTGGATATGATCATTTCAATGTCTGATACACCAATGGTTTTTTACGTTTAGAGCTTGGCTGCAAACGCTGGTTTGCACCGGCTTCATCTATTACATCAATGGCTTTATCAGGTAAGTGACGCTCGTTAATGTATTTAGCACTCAGCTCAGCCGCAGCTTTTAACGCTTTTTGTGTGTAACGAATACCATGGTGTTCTTCATAACGATCTTTCAGGCCATTCAGGATTTTAGTGGTATCGGCAACACTTGGCTCAAGTACATCAATTTTTTGAAAACGACGAACTAATGCACGGTCTTTTTCAAAAATATTTTTATACTCGTTGTAAGTTGTTGACCCCATACAACGGAGCTTACCACTTGAAAGCAATGGCTTAAGTAAGTTAGAGGCATCCATAACGCCACCTGACGCAGCGCCTGCCCCAATGATGGTGTGAATTTCATCAATAAATAAAATAGAGCCTGGTTTTGCTTGTAGCTCTTTTAATAAACTTTTAAAACGTTTTTCAAAATCGCCACGGTATTTTGTACCAGCAAGTAATGCGCCCATGTCTAACGAGTAAACCACTGCATCTGCAATCACTTCAGGAACTTGCTCGTTAACAATACGATAAGCTAACCCTTCAGCAATCGCTGTTTTACCCACACCCGCTTCACCTACAAGCAATGGGTTATTCTTTTTACGACGACACAATACTTGTACCGCACGTTCAACTTCACTGTCACGGCCAATCAATGGATCAATATTACCATCGCGTGCTTGCGCATTTAAGTTAGTAGTGAAGCTGTCTAGCTTGCTGACCTCTTCATTTTGAACTTCTTGCACTTCTTCGTTTATGTCGTCCGTATCGTCGCCTAAATCATCATCGGTTTTTGAAATCCCATGAGAAATAAAATTAACAATGTCTAAGCGCGAAACATCATTTTTCTTCAGCAGATAAACGGCTTGGCTTTCTTGCTCAGAAAAAATAGCAACCAACACATTTACGCCGGTAACTTCGTTTTTACCTGATGATTGAACATGAAACACTGCACGCTGTAATACTCGTTGAAAACCAAGCGTAGGTTGTGTTTCACGCTCTTCTTCTAAATCGGGGATAACCGGTGTTGTTTCATCAATAAATTCAAGCAATTCGTATTTTAAGCCTGAAATGTTAACACCACACGCATTTAGCGCTTCTGAAGCAGAAGGGTTATCTAATAGCGCAAGTAAAAGGTGCTCGACAGTCATAAACTCATGACGGCGAGTGCGCGCTTCACGAAACGCGGCATTTAATGTAAGTTCTAAGTCTTTGTTTAGCATTGGCAACCCCTTACTGAGATAATAATGTATACCACAACAAACAGGTGTGTGATCACCCTAGTTGGTATTTATTCCTGCTCACAACTACAAAGCAGCGGATGCTCGTTATCACGCGAGTAGCGGTTAACTTGTTCAACTTTGGTATAAGCTACATCAGCGCTGTAAACGCCACAAATGCCTTTACCTTTTTCGTGAACTTGAAGCATCACGTCGGTTGCTCTATCGCTATCCATATTAAAAACGTCGTTAAAACTTCTATTACAAAGTCCATCGGCGTGTAATCGTCATTATTTAAAACAACTTTGTATTTTCGCGGCGGCTGTAACTTTTGCTTTTCGCTGTCGCGAACTGTATCGATAACACCTGAATCTTTCATACCACTCATAATTAAATATAGTCTTGTCTTAGGAACTCAAGCAAACTTGAATAAAAAATAAATAAAATAGTTAAAAAATAACTCAAAAAGCTTGACTGATTGATTAAATAAACTACAGTCAAACATAGATTGATTAATCCTTAATCAGTCTAGCAAATAATATGGTTTAGAATAACTAAATTAGTCAACTTATTGAAGGATGTAGAAGTATGGCTTGTGGTAAAGTTAAATGGTTTAACAATGCTAAAGGTTTTGGTTTCATCGTTGAAGACGGCTGCGAGAATGATATTTTCGCCCATTACTCTACAATTGTAATGGACGGTTATAAAACGCTTAAAGCTGGACAAGATGTAACATTCGAATTAGAACAAGGCCCTAAGGGCTTGCACGCTAAAAATATTGCCTTAGACGGCGACATTTTAGAGTGACGGTTGTTTTATTCGACTAAAGCGAGCGACCTATTAGGCTCCTCGCTTAATTCCTCACACTTCTATTTACCCACACCGACATAAATTGTTTCTTTTTCTTTATTTTCAACCCTTATCCTTGATTTTATTTCATATACCCCAATATTCTAAGAGTTGACCGTTTAACTGCTTGTGAGCAGGCTCAAACTCTAGCCCTTTGTATTCAAGCTTGTTACACTCTTGATGCTAAAAATTTAGGCAAAACATAGCAACTAGCTCAACTTGCTGAGCACATAAAATATACTAGTCTAAAGGCTAATTTATTTTTATTATATTTTTAGCTATAAATATGACCACAGTTCGTCAGGTGTGACTATTCTGCTTTAACTGTAAAGCTACACGAGTACCAACACCTAACAAACTATTCATTATCTGAACGTATATATTAAAACACTATGATATGTACTCTCTCAGCTTTAATGATTTCTTTGCATTGTTGAATAAGGCCAATTGGCCGACTATCTAGGAATGATGATGACATCAAAAATTATCTATACAAAAACGGACGAAGCTCCGGCACTAGCAACTTACTCGTTGCTACCGATCATCCAAGCATATACAAATGCAGCAGGTGTTGAAGTTGAAACTCGCGATATCTCATTAGCAGGTCGTGTAATTGCTAGCTTCCCTGATTATTTAACAGAAGAACAACGTATTGGTGATGCACTTGCTGAACTAGGTGAGCTTGCAAAAACACCTGAAGCTAATATCATCAAACTTCCAAACATTAGTGCTTCAGTTCCACAGTTACGCGCTGTAATAAAAGAGCTTCAAGCAAAAGGCTATGCCCTTCCAGATTACCCTGTTGAGCCTAAAAACGACGAAGAAAAAGCAATTCAAGCTGCATACGACAAAGTAAAAGGTAGTGCGGTAAACCCTGTATTACGTGAAGGTAACTCTGACCGCCGTGCACCTGGCTCTGTAAAAGAGTACGCACGCAATAACCCACATTCAATGGGCGCGTGGAGCAAAGACTCTGCCTCTTACGTTGCAAGCATGAGCGAAGGCGATTTCTTTGGTTCAGAGCAATCAACAACTATCGAAGAAGCAACTGACGTGCGCATTGAGCATGTTGCTACAAACGGTGATATAACTGTTCTTAAGCAAAGCACACCACTATTAGCTGGTGAAGTAATTGATGCTTCACGCATAAGTGCTGCTAAGCTACAGGCTTTTTTAGCTGCTGAAATTGATGCTGCTAAAGAAAAAGGCGTTTTATTCTCGCTTCACATGAAAGCGACAATGATGAAAGTGTCTGACCCAATCATATTTGGTCACGCTGTTAAAGTATTCTACAAAGACGTATTTGCAAAACACGGTGAGCTTTTTGAAGAGCTAGGTGTTGATGTTAATAACGGTTTAGGCGATGTTTACTCTAAAATTCAAACATTAGACGATGCTAAACGCGCTGAAATTGAAGCCGATATTCAAGCTGTATATGCTGAGCGCCCTGCTATTGCTATGGTTGATTCTGACCGTGGTATCACAAACTTACACGTGCCAAGTGATGTGATCATCGATGCATCTATGCCTGCTGCAATTCGTTCAAGCGGTCAAATGTGGAACAATGACGGTAAATTACAAGACACAAGTTTTGTAATTCCTGATCGTTGTTACTCTGGCGTTTATCAAGCAACTATTGATTTTTGTAAAGAACACGGTGCGTTTGATCCAACGACAATGGGTAGCGTTCCAAATGTTGGCCTTATGGCTCAAAAAGCAGAAGAATACGGTTCGCACGACAAGACGTTCGAAGCAAAAGCAGCGGGTACTATTCGTGTAGTTGATACAGCAGGTAATACGCTACTTGAGCACAGTGTTGAGCAAGGCGATATCTGGCGTATGTGTCAGGTTAAAGATGCACCAATCCAAGATTGGGTTAAACTTGCTGTTAACCGTGCACGTGCTACTGGCGTTCCTGCTATTTTTTGGTTAGACGAAAATCGTGCACACGATGCTCAGCTAATCAAAAAAGTAAATAAATACCTACCAGATCACGACACAGCTGGCCTAGATATTCAAATTTTAGCTCCACTTGAAGCCACTTTATTCTCTTTAGGTCGCATTAAAGAAGGTAAAGATACTATTTCTGTAACAGGTAACGTACTACGTGATTACCTAACAGATTTGTTCCCAATTTTAGAGCTGGGCACAAGTGCTAAAATGCTTTCAATTGTTCCACTTATGAACGGTGGTGGCTTATTTGAAACTGGCGCAGGTGGTTCTGCACCTAAGCACGTTCAGCAGTTTGAAAAAGAAAACCACTTACGTTGGGATTCTTTAGGTGAGTTTTTAGCACTTGCAGCATCACTAGAGCATTTAAGTGTAACTACAGGTAACAACAAGGCGCAAGTACTTGCAGATACGCTTGATAAAGCGACGGGTACTTTCCTTGCTGAAAACAAATCGCCTTCACGTAAAGTTAAAGAAATTGATAACCGTGGTTCTCATTTCTTCTTATCTTTATTTTGGGCTCAAGAACTTGCTAAGCAAAATGATGATAGCGAACTTAAAGCACAGTTCACTCAAATTGCGAGCGATTTAGAGGCAAATAAAGACGCGATCGTAAACGAATTAAACGATGCTCAAGGCCCAGCAGTTGAACTAGGTGGTTACTTCCAGCCTAACGACGCAGCCGCTTTTGAAGCAATGCGTCCAAGCACTACATTTAACGATATCCTTGCTAAATTAGTGTAATAAATAGTAAAAATAAAACCGCTTACCTTTAAAAGTAAGCGGTTTTTTTACGCCTATGAAAAAGGCCGCTCAATGCGACCTTTTAAAGTTAATATCAACTCGCTTAATTAAATCCCAATTGTCGGGTTGATATAACGCTTACTATTTACTTAGTGTAAGCTCTTGGCATGTTTGAATCAGTAGTATAACGGTCACGTAATTTATCTTGGCGAGACTGTGTAGACACCTCAGTGCCATTAATAAACATACGACTTACGTTACTGCTTATTTCAAACGGATCATTAGTCCACATCACTACATCAGCGGCTTTACCCACCTCAATACTGCCCGCATTAATACCGAATACGTCAGCAACATTTGATGTAACAGCTTTCAGTGCACCTTGTTGGCTCATGCCATAAGATACAGCGTTACCTGCGTCATAGCGAAGCTGATAAATATTGTGACTTGCATCTCCACCAACCGTTAAAAGTACTTTAACACCGGCTTTTTCAAGTAAACCTGCATTATTTAAATTAGCGTGTAAAGAATCGAAGCTTCCTGGTAAGTTGTCCATAGCGCTAATAATTACTGGGATATTAGCTTTAGCAATATGCTCTTTAACAACAACAGCATCCTGTGCTCCACTTAGTACTAAGTTAACACCAAATTGCTCTTTCACTTTAATAAGCTCAATAATATCAGCAGCACGCGAAACGCTTATAACCAATGGCATGTCGCCAGAAAGTACTTTAGCCATTACTTTGTCTTCAGTACTTGGTTTATCGTCGTCTTTTTTATCTTTTTTGCTTAATTTCGTTTGATGAGCATCAAGCTTATTAATTAATGTTTGCAGTGTAAAAGCACGCGAGCCTTTTCTTCGCTCACCTAAATGCACAACTAACGCTGCTTGTTTTTGAACGTCACTGTCAAGGCTACCGCTTAAATCAACCACACTAGCCAAACCTGCAAAAATACTATCGCCGCCATAAGGGGTAATTACATCTCGTGTAACGCCGCCTTTACGTGCATAAGGTATTAAGCTTGAATGTGCGTTATATGCAAGGCTCACATCAAAATCTATACCTGCTTTGTCGTCACCCGCATCGCGAGAGCCTGCAACCGCACCCACTTCAACTAAACCAAGTTGATTATTGCTTGCAATAAAACCAGGGGTAACAATTTTACCATTGGCATCAATAATTTCATCAGCACTTACTTCTGCCGGGTTAATCGCTGTAATTTTCCCGTTATCCATAACAATGCTTGCGCCTTTTAATACGCCTTGCTCTGTTGATGTATGGATAGTTGCATTAATAATAGCCAATGACTGTGCGTCTACAGCACCAGAGGCTAGTAATCCGGCAGCAACCAGAGATAGCGAAAACGAACGTGATAAATTTTTCATTCTGGGTGCTCCTTATTTTTGACCTAACATAAAATCACTGGTTGCCTGATAAGTGCTATCGTTTCTATCATAAACTTTTGCACCATCAACAAAAACTTGCTCAGCTTTTGCGTAAACGCTAAACGGGCTTTGGTTCCAAATAACCACATCGCCTTGTTTACCTGCCTCTAGCGAGCCTGTTTTATCGTCAATACCTAATGATTTTGCTGCGTTAGTGGTGATCCACTTAATTGCATGCTCTTCTGAAATATCAAAGCCATTTTCATTAGCACGATACATTACTTTAGCCGCTTCTTGGTTTAAGCGTTGAATGGTTGTGTCTGAATCTGAGTGAACAACGGCACACGAGTTTTTAACCGCATCAACAATGGCAACGTTTTCTTGAACCATGTCGTAGGCTTCCATTTTAAAGCCCCACCAGTCTGGCCACAATGCAGCACACGAGCCATTATCAGCTAACAAATCTGCAATTTTATATGCTTCAATACCGTGATGGAACGTACCCGCGTGATAATTAAATTCTTTAGAAAGATCAATCATCATCGCCATTTCTTCGGCTTTGTAACAGTGATTGTGGATCATTACTTCGCCTTCAAGAACGCCGCGTAACGTATCGTACTTTATATCGCGATTCGGGGCTTCAGGGTTTTTACCTTCTGCGTATTCTGCATCGTACTTATCCCATGCTCGCTTATATTCTTGCGCGCCAATCCACGCAGTGCGGTAACCAGCCATATTACCCATACGTGTTGAAGGCAATACGCCTTTACGACCATATACGCGTTTTGGGTTTTCACCACATGCCATTTTTAATCCATACGGTGCACCAGGAAATTTCATTCCTTGCATTGTATGCGCAGGCACGTTTTTAAGTGTTACACCACGTCCGCCAAATAAATTAGCAGAGCCGGGTAAAATTTGTAACGAGGTAATACCGCCTTCGCGCGCACGGTTAAACCCTGGATCTTGCGGCCAAACAGAGTGCTCTACCCAAACTTCGGCCGTATTTGGGCTGGTCATTTCATTACCATCTTGATGTGATTCTACCGATGGATTTGGATAGGCACCCAAATGTGAATGAACATCAATAATACCTGGTGTTACCCATTTACCTTGTGCATCAATAGTTGTGTCTGCTTTTACAGTTAAGTCTTTACCTACTTGCTGTACTTTACCATCGACCAATAGTACATCAGCGTCATCTAAGCGTTCGCCGGTACCTGTAAGAACAGTCGCGTTTGTGATGAGTGTGCTTGTTTTAGAGATTGGCGTGTAAGTACTTGGGTATGGGTTTTTGTTAATAGTAATCTTATCATCTTGCGGGCCATTTTCTTGGCAACCTACAAGTGCAGCGGCTAAGCCAACTGCTAATAAAGAGGGAGCAAATTTATTCATGTTGTTGGGTTCTCCTGTTTTTTTAATACTTTAGTCGAAAGCTTGGGCATAAAGCTAAAAAAACAGGTGAAAACGCGGTAAATTAAGATGAATTTACGTGATTATTTTTTTATATAATTGTTATATAGCTTTTCTAGTGCGCCCTCTGTGGTGAGGGACGGATCTTTGCTGATAAAATGTTTGACCGTGCGAGTTACAAAATCTGAATTTTGCTTATGTAATTTAGAAAAATCTTTAATAAGAGTATTACCATCTTTAGCCGCTGTTACCTTGTCGTGGCGATGACGGTACTGACTAAGGGCTTTGTTAAAATCGCCGTTGTAGTCTTCAACTAAAATTTTATAAAAGTCACTTTTTTGCACATTTAAAGAGGTAATGCAGTAATTCAGTGCGTCTTTAAAATCGGTAAAAACGTTACCTTCTACATCAAACTCTTTTGTTTTTTCGCGTACTGTGACACGTGCCTCTTCAGTGGCGTAACTAAAACCTGTAAATGCCAATCGCTCTGCGGCTTCTTTTCCTAATTTCATACCGGCCTGAATACTGTGAGCAAACTCATCACTCATGTCACTTAATTCGTTTTCTTCCCACATATTATAGACACGCAGTGCTTTGGCATATTTATTAGACAGCTTTTTTTTAATTTTGGTAAAGCGCTCGTCAATCGTCATTAGTCGTTCGTTATGTAATAGCGCATAACATTCATAACAAGCAGGAATTGAAATGAAGTCGGCATCCTCGCCTAAATCAATAATACTTTGCAGCATATGAAGAGGCGGACAATGATCGCGTTCAGTTGCTTCGCAGCCACAATAAAAACACTGATTAAAATGTTGTTGTTCGCAGGCATAGGCTTGTTGATAATAACTGGCTAACGCTTTACTCACTGTTTATCCTAAAAATCTACACATCAATTTATTGGGCGATAATACCAGCCTAAAAAAATATGTCAGTATCAATAAATTATTTTTATGAAAGTGTGTCAAAAAACACACTTAAAAATATGCTTTTTCATGAGCCTATAAGTAAGTGTGTACATTAAACATACTTGCTTACAGCTTGTTGCGTTTGGTTAACAGCTTTTTTAATTAATTAGTTTAATAATTAGCTTGCAACCGCAAACAACGAGGAAAAGTAAAATGAATACATTTAAAACAGCATTATGTACAACACTTGTAATTGGTAGTGCAGCATTAGCAGCACCTGTATCAGCAAAACAATTTGTAGCAGCCGACTCAACGCCAGGCACACAAATTTGTATGGCTGTTGCGTCTAATAAAGCATATTTACTACGCAAAACACAGCAGTCATTGAACGTTAAAAAAAGCATTATTAGCAATAAACTAACGTGTAATAACTTACCTATGGGTGATTTTGTAGCGCGTTATAATTTAGATAAAAGTGCTAATTACTTAAATATTGAAAGCAGTACTCGCACTTCAATTAAAGATTTAGCAAAGGTGTCGTCAACTGAAATCATTGTTATTTCGTCTCCGCAATAACATGTTTAAACGTTATAGCTAAGCAGGCATAACTATAACCTGCTTAGTTTTATTATTAACTTTATTGCTTAAAGAACACCCGCAATTAAACCAAATAAACCGCCAAATACTCCGCCCCAAACAACTAACCAACCTAAGTGCTCGCGTATCATTGTTTGAATAATTTCTTTCACCATTTTAGGGGTTAATTCATCAAGGCGTTCATCAACAAGTTTAAGTACTGTGCTGTGCAACCCTTGAGCACTATTTCCTTGTGAAAGCGTTTGCGTTACTAACGCTTTAAAGTTCTCTGTTTGAGAAATTTGTGCTAACGAAAGTTGCATTTTATCAATAAATTTTTCGCGCATTGGCTCTATTGCAGCAGTGCCTCCAAACATACCCAGCATGCTACCAAATTGCGATTGCTCTATAACCTCGAGTAAATTATCGAAAGCTGGATTTAAATCAACATTACTAATGATCGGTTCAAAGTCGATATTAGGCTGCGCCTTGTTGAGTAAATTATTAATTTTTTGCTCGGAGAAAAACTCAGTGAGTATTAGGTTTCGTATAGCAACTTTAAAGCTCTCAAACTTAAGCGCAATAACACCAGACCCATATAAAAACGGAACCTTTTCAAATAGCATATGAATAGCCAATAAATTGGTCACTGCCCCAGAAAGTGCAAATAACCCCACCGACAAAACTACTGGCTGATCAAACATCAATCCTGCAGCTACACAAATACTTGCTAGTAAATTGGTTATAAAACTTTTGTTCATTTTTACTCCATTACAGTTAGCGTCACTTTGTGCGACACATTCACTAATTTTACAACGTTTAGTTTGTTAAATTAATCCCTTTTTGCCATAGTTTAAGTGTCTGTATAAAATACGAGCAACTATTATGTGGAAAGCAATTAACGAGCACATTAGCCAAGCTACAAATACTGACTTTAAACACACACAAAAGCGGCAACTGCAAGGCACAACAACCGATAAATATTTTCATATAAGTAATGGCACACAAAGCTACTTTGTTAAAATTGCGCTCAAAAGCGAGCTTGAGCGATTAGAAAGTGAATCTAGGAGCTTACAGATGCTTGCTAATAATAGTTATTTTAGTGTTCCAAGCTGCATTACATCAGGTGCTAACATTGAATTTTCATTTATCGTACTTTCGTGGTTAGAGCTTGATGAGCAGCCCTATTGCCAATGGCAAAAAATGGGCACTCAACTAGCGCAAATGCACCAAAAGCATGACCAGGCAATGTTTGGCTTTGATATAGATAATCACTTAGCTACAACCGTTCAACCAAATCGTTGGCACAAAAAGTGGGATGTATTTTTTGCCGAAGAACGCATAGGGTGGCAATTACAACTATTAGCCGAAAAAGGCATTAAATTTGCCAAGCCCGAGCACATAATTAATGAAGTTAAAGCACAATTACATGGTCATGTTGTGAACCCATCTTTGTTACATGGTGATTTTTGGCGAGGCAACTTGGGCTTTTTAAAAGAAGTACCGACCGTATATAATCCCGCTTGTTATTATGGTGATCGGGAAGTGGATATCGCAATGAGCGAGCTATTTGCGCCACTACCCGATGAATTTTATGTTGCCTATAATAAGCAATATCCTCTTCTACCAAGCTATCAAAAACGTAAACATATTTACCAACTATACCCTATTTTAAATCATGCAAATATTTTTGCTGGGCACTATCTTACTGAAGCTAAACAACATATAGATAAGCTTATGCAATAAGTGTAAATAAACTGTCATAACACGCTAAACAGACTATATTTAAAGGGTTCTAATGAGTTCAGTTTTACGTCATTAAGCCGTGGTTAGAATAAAAACATTCCAAGCTCTGCTTAAGTTATTTGTATTTGGAGTGATTATGAAAGACTTTTTATCACAACGTATTAGCTGCCCGTTTTGCGGACACCACATTCATTTGGATTTAGATGCCAGCATGGGCGATCAGGACTACATTGAAGACTGCACTGCCTGTTGCAACCCAATCCATTTAAATATGCACATAGACCATGCAAACAATAAATTAGAGCTACACGTAGACAGTGACGACGAACAAATTTTTTAATTTTGATGACGCAGGTAGTTTTCTACGGTGTTAACAATAGTGTAAGTTTGCTGATCGACCTCTATATTTAGCTCATCACCCACTTGCGCTTTACCTAAGTTTGTAATTGCTAATGTTTCTGGGATCAAATGCAACCAAAAGCCCTGCTCGTCAATCTCGCCTACTGTTAAACTAGCACCATTAATGGCGACAAAGCCTTTGTACAATACATATTTTTGCCACTTTACCGGTAAGCTTACCTGAATTTTGCAGTTGCTTTGAGTATTAATTATTTGATTTATTTTAGCCGAACAGTGAATGTGTCCCGATACAATATGCCCACCCAGTTCTGTGCCAAAAGTAACAGAGCGCTCGTAATTTACTAAACTGCCCAGATCAAGAAGCCCTAGATTAGTTAATTGAAGTGTTTCGTCAATCACGTCAAAGTGAACTTGCGCGACTACATCTTGGTTACTTAGCTCAACTTTTACTACTGTTAAACAACACCCATTAATCGCAATACTGGCTCCTAAATCTAGGTGTTTAACGTAGTCATCGCTCACCGACACCACTAAACGTAACACACCCTCATTATGGTTTTTAGACACCACAGTAGCTTGAGTTTGTACTATACCTGTAAACATAAAATCTCGTTAAGTTATGACAAAGTATTAGTTTAACGTATCGAATTATAAAATCATTCACTCCTTAGATTTTTATTTCAAAGACAATAGATTACAATTACAGCCTTACTCATTAAATAGCTGTTTTTATGACCTTTTGTAATTGGGAAGCTAAGCGTTTACTTTCTCTCGCGCTGCCTGTTTTTTTAGCACAAGTTACCCTTATATTAATGTCGGTGGTCGACACTATAATGGCAGGTCAGGTCAGCCCTACCGACCTAGCTGCGCTATCTATTGCTACTGGTATTTGGAACCCACTACTTTTAGCGTTGCAAGGTATTTTGTTAGCACTAACTGGCATAATTGCACAATTTGCCGGCGCTAATGACAAAAAAGGCATAAGCCACTATTTTCAACAAGCTTTATATTTAACCGTTTTACTGTGTATTACAGGCTTTAGTATTGCCTACTTGGCAAACATTATAATATTACAGCTAGATACAAGCCCGGCTATTGCGAGCCTCGCTTTCGACTATATTCAATTTGTTAAATGGGGGGGTGTTTGGATTTTTATTTTTTACAACCTACCGAAACATGACTGAAGGCATGGGTATGACAAAACCGGCCTTCTATATTAGCTTACTCGGATTAGCCGTTAATATTCCTGCTAACTACATTTTCATAAATGGTTTATTTGGCCTTCCCGCCTATGGCGGAGCTGGCTGTGGTATAGCAACAGCTATTGTTTTAACAGTGATGGCATTAGCACAGATCACTTATTGCCAAATGAGTAAAAAGATAGATGCCAAAGGGCTACTCACACCGTTTGAAAAACCAAATATAACGACTATCGCCACTATTACAAAATTAGGTATTCCTATCTCTTTGGCTACTTTTTTTGAAGTAACACTTTTTACGTGTATTCCACTCTTTATTGCCCATTTAGGAGCGGTTGCTGTATCAGGCCATCAAATTGCAGCAAGTGTTACCGCGTTACTGTTTATGATGCCGCTAAGCCTCTCTATTGCCATTAGCATTCGAATTGGTAATTTGTATGGCCAGAATAAGTTCGATCAGTTAAAAATAGCCGTATCGACAAGTTATCTACTGGCTATATTAATCGCACTGTTCTTAGCGTTTATAACATTTATAGGTCGTGATGTGATAAGCCAGCTATACACAGATAGCCCTGCGGTTATTGCCCTTGCGACCTCAATTATGATTTTAGCCTGTATTTATCAACTACCCGATGCCCTGCAAGTTGCAGCAAATGGCATTTTAAGAGGATTAAAACACACTGCCCCTATTTCTTACATCACGTTTATTTCGTATTGGTTAATCGGCTTTAGCTTAGGCTACGTATTGGCAAGAACAGATATAATTGTGCCAGCAATGGGGCCGCACGGATTTTGGATTGGTATAATTGTCGGGCTCACTGTTGCAGCCATTTTGTTAATGATAACCGTTAGTAAGCGCTTTAAACATGAACCATTTATTAGCCAACAAGCTTAATTTAAATAACATAAAGCAGTTAGTATTAGTATGCATGTTACTAATACTAACCGTTACTATGCTAAGTGCTTGCACAGAGGCCCCCAGTAGTACAAACAATACCTACATAGAACGCCTTGAAAATATAACCGACAACAAATCAGAAGACCTCCCAGCGCTTAACTCACTCAAATTAAAGCCGTTAAGCGAACTCAACAACAGTAAAATAACACTGGGTATAGTTGAGCTTGCCGGGATCAGCAGCTGCAATTTAAATGTGGTAATAAGTGAGCACAACAACCAACTGGGTAAAACAGCAACCGCTGCAGGGCGTTTGAAATATCAAATAGACTTTATTCAACACGCCAACAGCTGCTTAGCCTCCCTCGATGAATCCTCAGTAACGTATAAAAAAATACATGAAGCAAAAAATCAAAAACAAGCTGATTTACTACATTATTTTAATGCAGCCCTTATTGAGGAACCAGAGCTCAACCGCACGTGGTCACTAACCGCTTCAGAATTAAGTAAAGAACCCGCAGGCTTTAGCGACACAATTGAGGCTATGCGTAAACTTACTGCTATTAAAGCGCAATTAGCTCAGGCTCAATTTGACGAAATAAACACAGATGCAATATACCAAGCACTCGAAACGCTTAATAAATATAGGTTTATTCAATCATTAATTAAATCTGTCAGGCAACAAATAAGGCTAAATAAAATCGCCACGGGGTTGGTGCATAACATCAATTTAAGCACCCTATGCCCAGTGGGTAAAAACAAAGATAAAGCTAAAATAATGAATAATATATTTCAAAAGTTCTATCTTTCACAAATTCAGCCTTACCAAGCACAACTCATTGGTTTTCTTGAAGTGCTTCAGCCTTTATTAAATCAACTGTGGTACCAAGAACGTGTAACAACTAATGAAATTAATCAGCTGATTAAAGCAAACTCAAATACCAATTTATTAAATCAATTGAAAAGCTCAGCTAAACAGCATGTTATTTGGTGGCAAGAGTTTTATAAAACGTGTGAAATCAGCCCAATATGAATAAAAAAACGGCAAATAAACCTAAAAACACGAAACGTGCTTGATTCACCAACCGCCACGCTATATATTAGCGGCCGTTGTTAAGCAATTAACACTTACTTAAATATAGTAATACGACTGTAGCTCAGTTGGTTAGAGCACTACCTTGACATGGTAGGGGTCGGTGGTTCG
>NZ_BADX01000059.1:0-4774 GCF_000241365.1 Pseudoalteromonas sp. BSi20480
GCTCTTTTTTTGTATTACTTAAATGCGTTTATTGGCGTTTCATCGAATCAAAAAACTCATCATTGGTTTTACTCATTGATAGTTTATCGATTAAAAATTCCATGGCGTCAATCTCTGACATTTCATGAACGATTTTACGTAAAATCCATAGCTTTTGCAGCTCATCTGGCTTAGTAAGTAGTTCTTCACGGCGAGTACCAGAGCGGTTAAAGTCGATAGCTGGGAATACACGTCTTTCCGCAATTTTGCGGTTAAGGTGTAATTCCATGTTACCAGTACCTTTAAATTCTTCGTAGATAACTTCATCCATTTTAGAGCCAGTATCGATAAGTGCAGTGGCTATAATTGTTAAGCTACCACCTTCTTCAACGTTACGTGCGGCACCGAAGAAACGCTTAGGTTTGTGTAGTGCATTAGCGTCAACACCACCGGTAAGTACTTTACCTGATGAAGGAATAACGGTGTTGTAAGCACGTGCTAAACGCGTGATTGAATCAAGTAAAATAACAACGTCTTTTTTATGCTCAACTAAACGTTTTGCTTTTTCGATAACCATTTCGGCAACTTGTACGTGACGAGATGCAGGCTCATCAAACGTTGATGCAATAACTTCACCTTTAACAAGGCGTTGCATTTCAGTTACTTCCTCAGGACGTTCGTCAATTAGTAAAACCATTAACGTTACATCAGGATGATTATGCGTAATTGATTGTGCAATGTTTTGCAGTAGCATTGTTTTACCCGCTTTTGGCGGTGCTACTAATAAACCACGTTGGCCACGGCCAATTGGTGATGCTAAATCAAGTACACGAGCAGTGATATCTTCTTTACTACCGTTACCACGTTCCATGCGGAAACGTTCGTTTGCATGTAGTGGCGTTAAGTTTTCAAAAAGAATTTTGGTGCGAGAATTTTCAGGTTTATCAAAGTTAACTTCGTTTACTTTAAGTAATGCAAAGTAACGTTCACCATCTTTTGGTGGACGAATAAGGCCTGAAATTGAGTCGCCAGTACGCATACTGAAGCGGCGAATTTGGCTCGGTGATACATAAATGTCATCTGGGCCAGCTAAGTAAGAAGCTTCTGATGATCTTAAAAAGCCAAAACCATCTTGCAAAATCTCAAGCACACCACCGCCGAAGATATTTTCTCCGCCTTTGGCATGGGATTTTAATATGGTAAAAATGATATCTTGCTTTCTTAAGCGGGCTACGTTTTCGAGCCCCATGGACTCAGCTAAGTTTACAAGTTCTTTTATAGACTTGTCTTTTAATTCGCGTAAATGCATATTGGTGGGTTCTTTATTACAATTGTCATACTCAAAGTCGCTTTGATCGTTGAGTGAGGTTGGTTGAATATAACTAAGGATTAGTTGGCTTTATAAACTAGCAGTTCACTGGCATAGCGTCCAGTGTTTATACAAAATAAATTCAAAAAAAGGGCAAAAAGCCCTTTTTTAGTTCTAGTCTATTAGATGTTGTTATCTAAAAACTCGATAAGTTGTGTTTTTGAAAGTGCACCAACTTTAGTTGCAGCAACTTGGCCATCTTTAAAAAGAAGCAAAGTAGGGATGCCGCGAATACCAAATTTAGGCGGAGTGCCAGCATTTTGGTCAATATTAAGTTTAGCAACAGCAACACGACCGTCGTATTCATCAGCAACTTCATTAAGGATAGGGGCGATCATTTTACAAGGTCCGCACCATTCAGCCCAGAAGTCTACTAGTACAGGCTTGTCTGATTGTAATACGTCAGCTTCAAAGCTATCGTCAGTAATTTGGATTATTTTCTCGCTCATTGCGCTCTCCGATTTAGTTAGGCGAAATATTTAGTGCGTATTTAAACACTCTTGTTTCTTATTGCAAGTTTAAACGTTATGCTTAAACGCTATGACTAAGACACATTTAACCGATAAAAAGTTTTCAGACTTTGCTATCGCACCGGAAGTGGTTGCCGGTCTAACCGAGAATGGGTTTGAATATTGCACACCTATTCAAGCAAAATGCCTACCTTTTATTTGTGATGGACGCGATATTGCGGGCCAAGCACAAACAGGTACAGGCAAAACGTTGGCATTTTTAACTGCTACGTGCCATCGGTTATTACAATCTAGCAAAGCACCTAGTAAACATCCAAGAGCCCTGATCATGGCCCCTACTCGGGAGCTTGCGATTCAGATACACAAAGATGCAAAAATTTTAGCGCCACACTGTAATCTTAACTTAGGTTTAGTATATGGTGGCGAAGATTACGAAAAACAACGTGCACAATTAGAAAAAGGCGTAGATATTTTAATTGGCACGACAGGTCGTTTAATCGATTTGTACAAGCAAGGCTGTTACACCCTTAATGAAATTGAGGTTGTCGTGCTTGATGAAGCTGATCGTATGTTCGATTTAGGCTTCATAAAAGATATACGTTACATGTTTGATCGTATGCCAGATACGTCAAAGCGATTAAACTTATTATTTTCTGCGACTTTATCATACCGCGTGCAAGAACTTGCTTTTGAACACATGACCAACCCAGAGCATGTACAAATTGAGCCAGACGTAAAAACCGGTAAACGCATAAAAGAAGAGCTATTTCATCCTTCACAAGAAGATAAAATTAAGCTTTTATTAACGTTAATTGAAGAAGAATGGCCTGATAAAGCCATTGTGTTTGCAAACACTAAGCACAGTTGTGAAACCGTGTATGCGTGGTTAAAGGCTGATGGTCATCGTGTAGGTATGCTAACGGGTGATGTAAACCAGAAAAAACGTCAAAGCATTTTAGCGCAATTTAGCAAAGGCGAATTAGACTTTTTAGTTGCAACCGATGTTGCAGCGCGTGGGTTGCATATCCCAGAAGTAAGTCATGTATTTAACTTTGACTTACCAGACGACTGTGAGGATTATGTTCATCGTATTGGTCGAACAGGTCGTGCAGGTGCATCAGGACATGCAATAAGTTTTGCGTGTGAACAATATGCATACAACCTACATGAAATTGAAGAATACATAGAGCATAGCATTCCTTTATCGCATTACGATAAAGCCGCTTTGTTAGACGATTTAACTAAGCCTATTATTCAAAGAAAGCGCAACTATTCAAATGGTCCTCGTAATCGTAGTAACAATAACGGACGTCGACCAAATAATAGTTACCAAAAAGGACGGTCGTAATAGACCGTTTGTATAAGTAGTAGTAACTAGAGGTTTTTGAACGGTGGGGCAACTTATACCGCAAAAAAATGTATACGCAGTTATTGATTTGGGATCAAATAGCTTTCATATGCTAATTGCCAAATCAGTGGCTGGCGGTTTACAAACTATTGGTCGCGTAAAACGCAAGGTCAGGTTAGCCGCAGGGCTTGATAAAGATAACATATTAAGCACCGAGGCTATGCAACGAGGCTGGGAATGCCTCGCGCTTTTTGCTGAGCGTTTACAAGATATTCCAAATCAAAATATTACAATAGTAGCTACGGCTACATTACGCTTAGCAACCAATGCTGAAGTATTTAAAGCGCATGCTGAAAAAATTCTTGGCCATAAAATCAATGTTATCAGTGGTGAATTAGAAGCGCGTACCATATACAAAGGTGTAGCGCATACTTCTGCATGTACTGGCAAACAGCTTGTTATTGACATTGGTGGTGCAAGCACTGAAGTAGTGATTGGTAAAGAGTTTGATGCACTTTTATACAAGAGCCTCAACATGGGGTGTATTACTTACCTTGAGCGTTACTTTAAAGATTGCTTATTAACACATAGCAATTTCAATACCGCTATAAAGGCTGCTCGAACTGTTATTGATAATATAGCTCCTGAATACAAAGCCGCAGGATGGCAAATAGCATCAGGCGCATCAGGTACAGTACAAGCAATTCAAGAAATTATGGTGGCACAAAACCTTGATGATCTTCTTACTTTAGAAAAGCTTAATTCAATAAAAGAGCAATCAATTGCATTTAAATCCATTGCAGCGTTAGACCTTCCAGGTTTAAGCGAAGATCGTCGATTGGTATTTGTATCGGGCCTTGCTATCTTGATTGCTTTGTTTGAATCGTTAGAAATTGAAAAAATGGGACTTGCAGGCGGCGCACTTCGTGAAGGTGTTTTATATAGCATGGTGCCAGAGTTTCATAATAGCGATATAAGAAAGCGAACAGTTGATGGGTTTATGAGTCGATACCATGTTGACCAAAAACAAGCATCACGAGTTTCTAGTTTGGCAATTGAGCTCGCACAAAGCATCAATGAAGATTGGCCAATTAATCACTTAAATGGCTTACCCCTATTAAAAGCCGTTGCACAGTTACATGAAATCGGCTTACTAATAGAGTATAAGCAGTATCATAAGCATACAGCGTATATCCTAGAAAATACCGACATGCCTGGTTTTTCGCAATCAGAGCACAGGTTAATTGTGGCAGTAGCCGATGCACATCGTTCTGATATACCAAAAGATAGCTTCAACGCGTTAGGTGCAAACAACCTTCTTGCGCAGTACATTGTAAGATTACTTCGAGTGTCCGTTATTTTGTCGATGAGACGACAGGACGATGTTCTGCCACATTTTGAATTAACCGCTAAGAATGAAGTTTTAACATTAACATTCGAAAATAACTGGTTAAAAGAACATCCATTAATGGCAAGTGAACTACAACAAGAGTCTAAACAGCAAAGTAAACTTGGTTGGAAGCTTCTCGTTCATTGAGTAAAAAGGCCCTTGTGGGCCTTTTTAGTGTTTAAAGTAACCGTTTCGATGAAAATATGCGCGAACGACAC
>NZ_BADX01000058.1:0-20239 GCF_000241365.1 Pseudoalteromonas sp. BSi20480
CTTAGTCTCGGGTTTTTTAATGCCTGCAATTTGCCTCACGTGAGGGTGGCGCATTTACCTCAGGCGTAGGTGCTTTGTAGCAACGTTCAATGAGTAATATTTAGCGTTTAAGTTTTTAATACCTGAACAAAAGTGATTAGTTTTCAGTTATCTGACCCGGATAAATATGTGATCTTTAGTACGTTTGAATAAACGAACTTACCTCGATTAAAAGCTCACAAAACTAGCCGCTCGATATGTGTATTTGATAAGGTAGGGTGTCACTTATTAGAGGGGTCTTCATGCTAAATAAACTAATATTTAATGCAAAAGAAGTTAGGGATAACGAGGCACTAGCTGCTAAAAATAGCCATTGTGAGTTATTTACCCTCATGCAGCGCGCTGGGCACGCTGCATTCAACGCTTGGCAAGACTTTAATGCTGAGCATACGTTAGTTGTTGTAGGACATGGTAATAACGCTGGGGACGCTTATATTACCGCGAGCCTAATTAAGCAAGCGGGTAAGCGAGTAACTTTGTGTGCCGTTAACCCTGAAAAATCACTAACAGGAGATGCTGCAAAAGCGTTTAAGTTATGGCGTGATGAAGGCGGTGAAGTTAATGCTTATACGAGTGAGTTATTAAACCGAAGTGATTTAATTATAGATGCAATGCTAGGTACAGGGATCACAAGCTCGGTTCGCGATAATTTTGCTAAAATTATTAATGAAATTAACACCAGTAATAAACCTGTATTGAGTATAGATGTACCTTCAGGTATCAGCTCAGATACTGGCCAACCTTTAGGTATTGCTATACAAGCAAGTAAAACAATAACCTTTGTTGGTATTAAGCAGGGGCTAACAACGACTATAGGTAAACAACATTGCGGGGAGTTAATATTTGACGATCTAAATATTGGACCTGCATTTTTTGAGCTCGCTACTTCAAGCGGCACACTTATAAATATTAAGAGCTTTAAAAAGCTTGGTGCGCGTAACCTAAATAGCCATAAAGGAACTCATGGTAAACTCCTCTGTGTAGGTGGTAATGAGGGGACGGCTGGCGCAATTAGATTATCCAGCGAGGCCGCACTTAGAGCAGGTGCGGGTATTGTAAAAGTGTATACACATTCAAGTTCTGTAGTGCCTGTAAGCATTGGTAGGCCAGAATTAATGGTAACCAGTACTAATCTAAAAGAAGCGCTTGAGTGGGCTAGCTGCGTAGTTATAGGGCCAGGTCTGGGGCTGAATGAATGGGCACAAAAAACCTTTGAGGAGGTTATATATTATTGCCAAACTAATAACATGCCACTGGTTATCGATGCCGATGCGCTAAATTTATTATCCAAACAAGCCTCATCGTACACATTAAAGCAATGTGTACTTACACCGCACCCAGGAGAAGCATCCAGGCTATTAAGTAAAACTATTGTGGATGTTGAGTCAAATAGGTTTGAGAATGCTCGATTGTGTGCTAAGCGCTATAACGCTACTTGCGTATTAAAAGGAGCCGGAACACTAATTGATAATGCTGAGAATACGTGGGTGTGTGAAGACGGTAACGCAGCACTGGCCGTTGGTGGTAGTGGCGATGTACTCACTGGTATTATTGGTGCTTTATTGGCTCAGGGTTTAAATATTGATGAAGCAGCGCGTTATGGTGTAACACTGCACGCTAAAGCTGGCGATATCGCCAGTGTGCGAGAAGGGGAGCGAGGTATGCTACCCTCCGATTTATTTAAAATAGTTAGATCCTTAATAAATTAAGCTTTCTATTTTTGTTGAATTAAATCCCACTTATTACCGTATAAATCTTCAAAAACAGCAACAACTCCGTAAGGTTCATTACGGGGTTGTTCATTAAAGACAACACCGTTAGCTAACATGTTTTCATGATCGCGCCAAAAATCGTTAGTATGTAAAAATAACCAAACACGCCCACCGGCTTGGTTACCAATAGCACTTATTTGTTCTGGCGCAGTGGCTTGAGCAAGTAGTATATGCGTACCATTTGACTGCGGCGGTGTAATTAACACCCAACGTTTTCCCTCACCTAAATCAGTATCTTCAACTAATTCAAAGCTCAATTTTTTAGTGTAAAACTCAATGGCTTCATCATAATCTTTTACGATTAAGGCAATACTGCCAATATGCTGTTTTATACCTGACATAAACTACTCCTTGATTGTGTTGCTGCGTATTTTTACATATCAGTGTGTGTTTTGTGTAGGGTTGTATATATTTGTAGATTATGCATCTTCATCCGGCGGGTCGCCTGAGTCTTCCTTACGTTTTCTTTGCTCTTGCTTCGCCTTTTGAACATTTTCGTAGGTAGGTGGCGGAATTGGCATCAGGGAAATAAGCGGAAAAAAACGCTAAAAACAAATATGCCCCTGTCGACATACTTTTACCCCAAGTAATCATTTTTAACAAAAGGCAAACTATTAAAAGCAGCAATGCAGATATTAGGGTTACAAGCACTGCGATGAAAGTAATTCCATTACTGTTAAGTATGTCCATGGTGTGGTTTTTTAATTTATACGTTATTACTATTTGGGGGTAAATTGAACAATAACAATAAAAAGTACTAAAAAGTAAAAACCCAGCCGAAGCTGGGTTTTATATAAGATAGGTGCTTAAACGGTGATGATTACATCATGCCGCCCATGCCACCCATTCCGCCCATGCCACCCATATCAGGGGCACCAGCAGCTTCTTCTTTAGGGATTTCAGCAACCATTGCTTCAGTTGTGATCATTAGACCCGCTATAGACCCTGCAAATTGTAGTGCAGAGCGCGTTACTTTAGTTGGATCTAGGATACCCATTTCAATCATGTCGTTGTATTCGCCAGTGGCTGCGTTGTAACCGTAGTTACCTTCGCCACCTTTAACAGCGTTAATAACAACAGATGCTTCGTCACCCGCGTTAGTTACGATTTGACGAAGAGGTGCTTCCATCGCACGAAGGGCAACTTTAACACCGTGGTTTTGATCTTCGTTATCGCCAAGTAGTTCAACTAGCTTGCTAGCTGCACGTACTAGAGCAACACCGCCACCCGGTACTACACCTTCTTCAACCGCTGCACGAGTTGCATGTAATGCATCTTCAACACGGTCTTTTTTCTCTTTCATTTCAATTTCAGTTGCTGCGCCTACTTTAATTACTGCAACACCGCCGGCAAGTTTAGCCATACGCTCTTGTAGTTTTTCTTTATCGTAGTCTGATGTTGCTTCTTCAATTTGTGCTTTAATTTGAGAAACACGACCGGTAATGCCTTCTTCTTCGCCAGCACCATCGATGATAGTTGTATCGTCTTTAGTGATAACAACGCGCTTAGCTGTACCTAGGTCTTCAACTGTTGCTTTTTCAAGCTCAAGGCCAATTTCTTCAGAAATAACAGTACCGCCAGTTAATACGGCGATATCTTGTAACATCGCTTTACGACGGTCGCCAAAACCAGGAGCTTTAACCGCTGATACCTTAACAATGCCGCGCATGTTGTTAACTACAAGCGTTGCAAGTGCTTCGCCTTCAAGGTCTTCAGCAATGATTAATAGTGGCTTGCTTGCTTTAGCAACGGCTTCTAATGTAGGTAGTAGCTCACGAATGTTAGATACTTTTTTATCTACAAGTAGAATAAATGGGTTATCTAATTCAACTGCGCCTTTTTCAGCGTTGTTAATGAAGTAAGGAGATAGGTAACCACGGTCAAACTGCATGCCTTCTACAACATCTAGTTCGTTCTCTAGTGATTGACCTTCTTCAACAGTAATAACACCTGTATTACGGCCTACTTTTTCCATTGCTTCTGCAATGATGTCGCCAATTTCTTTATCAGAGTTAGCTGAAATAGTACCTACTTGAGCAATAGCTTTAGTATCAGCACAAGGAACAGAAAGCGCCTTAAGCTCTGCAACAGCAGCAATGATTGCTTTATCAATACCACGTTTAAGGTCCATTGGGTTCATGCCTGCAGCAACCGCTTTAAGGCCTTCATTAACAATAGACTGTGCAAGTACTGTAGCGGTAGTTGTACCATCGCCGGCTGCATCATTTGCTTTAGATGCAACTTCTTTAACCATTTGCGCGCCCATGTTTTCAAACTTATCTTCAAGTTCGATTTCTTTTGCTACAGATACACCATCTTTAGTGATCACTGGAGAGCCAAACGATTTGTCTAGTACAACGTTACGGCCTTTAGGACCTAATGTAACTTTAACTGCGTTTGCTAGGATGTTTACGCCAGTTAGCATTTTAGCGCGTGCGTCACCTGCAAAAAGTACTTCTTTAGCTGCCATGTTTTAAATTCCTCTAAATTCTTAAATGTGTGTTAAACGAAAAGTAGGCTTAGCCTACAATGCCTAAAATGTTGTCTTCACGCATGATCAGGTACTCTTGACCTTCGATCTTTTCAGTTTTCTCAACATATGAGCCAAATAACACAGTGTCACCGGCTTTTACTTCTAAAGCTCTAACGTCACCGTTATCTAAAATACGACCATTACCTACGGCTACTACTTCTCCGCGAGTTGATTTTTCAGCTGCAGAGCCAGTTAATACAATACCGCCAGCAGATTTTGTTTCTTCTTCTAGACGTTTAACGATTACGCGATCTTGTAAAGGACGAATGTTCATGTTTTTTAGTTCTCCTAACAGTTTCTGAACAGTACAGAAAAAAGCTTTTCTAATTTGCATTCATTAATGGGGGTAGAGTAAAAAATTCCAAGAGAAAAAATGATAAATTTTTAATCTTTTCGTTCAAACTCACCATCAATGGTTGTTGGTTGTTCGGTTTGTTGCTGGTCACGCATCGAATGCGGTTGTTGCGCGTATGGGGAAGGACCTTGTTGCATACCTGCACTCATTCTCACAGTTGCCTGACTTGCAAGGCCTGCAGCTAATTTATTACGAATTGCAGGGGTTAATAAAAGTAAACCAAAAACGTCAGTCATGATGCCTGGCGTTAACAATAGTACACCGGCAATAATTACGCATATTCCCGTGAATAATTCTTTAGCAGGCATCTGGCCTTGCGCCATTTGCGTTTGCGCATTTTGAAGTGCGCCCATACCTTGTTGTTTCACCATCTTCGCACCCACAATAGCGGTTAGTACCACCAAAGCGATTGTTGCGAAGCCACCTATTACGTCACTAACCTGAATTAGTAAGGCAATTTCAATAATAGGAATGATGATAAACAGCAAAAATAAAATTCTAAACATAAGACTCTCTAAAATGACACTCATTAAGGTGCTAATGAAATATAAGTGAGGGTTGTCGGGTCTATTTTCAAGCTAATAAGAGTAAGTAATAAACTTTAATGTTAGTAAAGTTATAGCTAGTGGGTTTAAGTCACTTTACTGTAAAGACCTCAAATGTTGACAGAGTTCGTGTCTACACATTATACCCGCTATCAGCTACTATGGGGCTAGACCCCCGTAAACAAGTAAAGGTTCACTATGACAACGCAATTTAAACTTATTTTTACCACTTGCAGAGATAACCACGAAGCCCGTTTATTGGCTATGGCGCTAATTGAAAAGAAACTGGCTGCTTGTGTAAATATTTTACCTGCCATGACTTCAATTTACATATGGGAAGGTGAAGTAGCCGAGGCAACTGAAGTGAAGCTGCTAATTAAAACCAAGGCCGATAAAATGAACGATGTATTTTTAACTTTGAAAGATCTTCACAGCTATGAAGTACCAGAAATACAAGTCGTTGATGTAGCAACCGGTAACTTGGCTTACTTTAATTGGATGGATGAGGTGCTTCATTAATGCGCTTTATTTTATTTTTTTTATTAAGCGTATTAATGGCGCCTGTTTGGGCAACACAAAATACCCTTGATGATTTTCTTAAACCAACTCAGCACACATTTTTACCGGTAAATGAAGCGTTTGTATTTGATTTTGATCAGCAAGGTAGTACGTTATTTGTTGGTTGGGATATCGCTGATGACTATTATTTATACAAAGATAAAATAGAAATTATTGCTAAAGGTGCCAGCATTGACGTGCCTGAGTTGGGCTCTGGTGAAGTTATTGAAGATGAGTTTTTTGGTAAAACTGAAGTGTTTTTTAATTCTCTCAGTATTATCAGCAAGCTTAGTAATGTAAGTGAAGATGGCGTTGTTAAGGTGCGTTATCAAGGCTGTGCAAAAGCAGGGCTGTGTTATCCACCTGAAATTATAAGCATTCCATTGAGTGTACTGGCAGGTGAGAATAATACTAATGACAATACCGCAACAAGTAGTGCATTCTCGGCACTTAGCCAACCTGTAGAAAAACCTGTTACTGCAGCAACACCTGAGAAAGAGCTCACCTTTACAGAGCAACTAGCTAGTCAGAGCTTAATGGTTAACCTTGCTATATTTTTTGCTGTGGGTGTAGGTTTGGCATTTACACCGTGTGTATTTCCGATGTTCCCTATTTTATCTAGCTTAATTGCGGGTCAAAAGAACCTGTCTACCAAAAAAGCATTTGCACTGTCATTTGTTTATATTCAGGGTATGGCGGTCACCTATGCTGCATTAGGCTTAGTGGTTGCTGCATTAGGCGGCCAAGTGCAAGGTTACTTACAGCACCCATATGTATTGATAAGTTTTAGCTTATTGTTTGTGTTGTTGGCTATGTCGATGTTCGGTTGGTACGAAATAAAATTACCTAGCAGTATGATGAACAAACTAACCCAAGTGAGCAATAACCAAAAAGGCGGTAATTACATTGGGGTATTCCTGATGGGGGTTTTATCAGGGCTTATTGCATCACCCTGTACCACTGCACCTTTATCAGCCGCATTATTATTTGTAGCGCAAAGCGGCGATTACTTAGTCGGTGGACTAACGCTTTACGTACTTAGCCTAGGAATGGGCTTACCACTGTTACTCCTTGGTACATCGGGAGGTAAGCTATTACCTAAAGCTGGCGGGTGGATGGAACAAGTTAAAACTTTATTTGGTTTTATTATGTTAGTTGTGCCACTTATTTTGCTAGAGCGAATTATCGATATCGAGATAATTTTATTATTAGCTGGTTTATTAGCTATCGCTACAGCGCTTTATTTTCATCATTGGCAAAGCGCCCAATCGCAAGGTAAGTTAAAAACTTTACTGTGGTTTATGGCTGTTTTATTAGTGCTCACAGGAATTAACTTAACCAAAAACTATTTTTGGCCAACACCAACAGTGAGTTTGCAAACAACCTCGCAAAGCAATGAGTTTAAACATGTTGCTAACTTGGCCGAGCTTAAACAAGCCGTATCACAAGCAAATAGCGAAGGTCGCATGGTTATGGTGGACTTATACGCTGACTGGTGTGTAGCGTGTAAAGAGTTTGAACATTACACCTTTCCTGATGAAAATGTGCAAAAGGAGTTTAGTCATTATCAGTTAATTCAAATCGATTTAACTGAAAGTGATAGTAAAACTATTGAGCTAATGGAAGAGTATGACGTTTTCGGGTTACCGAGTATTTTGTTTTTTAATACTCAAGGGCAAGAGCTAAGCACGTTGCGAGTGACAGGCTTTTTAAATGCTGAGGATTTTGCTAAACACCTTGCTACAGTGCGTGCCAGCGCACAATAATAGTGCAATAAAGCCACTTAAGTTTACTAAGTGGCTTTGTTATTTATACCTTTCAAAATGTACCTTAAATAGTGATTGGACCAGTATTTTGCTGTTATTTACGTCGAAATCACTATAATACCCAGCTAACGTGAGAAAATGTTGCAATTTAGCTTTTTTATGCTTAGTTTAAAGTTAAAAAATAGCTAGCAATGGCTTAACTCATTACTTAGAGGGTATATCGCGTATTATGGCTGCAAAATTAAAGATTTTAGTTGTTAATGGTCCAAATTTAAACATGCTAGGAAAGCGCGAGCCAGAAAAATACGGTACGCAAACACTTAGCGAGATTATGAGCGAACTAACGAATACCGCTAATAGTCTGAATGTTGAACTTACGCACTTTCAAAGTAATGGTGAGCAAGCGCTCATAGAACGAATTCATAATGCTTGGCAAGCGGTTGATTGTATCATTATTAACCCCGCAGCATTTACGCATACAAGCGTTGCATTACGTGATGCATTGTTAAGTGTTGATATTCCGTTTTATGAGGTGCACTTGAGCAATGTGCACGCACGTGAAGCTTTTCGCCATCATTCTTATTTTTCAGATGTGGCACAAGGCGTTATATGTGGATTAGGTGCAATGGGTTACCACGCAGCATTAAATGCAGCGGTTAACCGGTCGCAAAACGCAATTTAATTTAAAAATTAACACACTAACAAACTAACAGGCGGGTCGTGTAATGGATATTCGCAAGATAAAAAAACTTATCGAATTAGTAGAAGAATCGGGCATTGCGGAACTAGAAATCACTGAAGGTGAAGAGTCGGTACGCATAAACCGTAACAATATGAGTGCGGGTCCAGCTTACCCACAATTTGCACCACAACAATATGCGCCAGCTCCTGCACAGCAAGCGCCAGCCCCTGCTGCCCCTGTAGCAGTTGAAGCAGAAGCTGCGCCTGCTGCACCAACGGGTCATCAAGTTAAATCACCTATGGTTGGTTCATTTTACTCAGCATCTTCTCCAGAGGCACCTGCTTACGTAGAAGTAGGCTCTAAAGTTAATGTAGGCGATACACTGTGTATCATTGAAGCCATGAAAATGATGAACCAAATTGAAGCTGATAAAGCGGGTACTGTACGCGCAATTTTAGCTGAAAATGGCGAGCCAATTGAATTTGACCAACCTCTATTCATCATTGACTAATAGCATAACGTAAAAGGCCAACTCTAATGTTAGATAAAGTAGTCATAGCAAACCGAGGTGAAATAGCACTTCGTATATTGCGCGCCTGCAAAGAGCTTGGGATCAAAACGGTTGCTGTTCATTCAACGGCGGATCGCGATCTTAAGCATGTATTGCTTGCAGATGAAACCATCTGTATTGGTAAGCCATCAGCAACAGAAAGTTATTTAGATATACCGCGCATTATTGCTGCGGCCGAAATAACTGATGCGGTAGCGATTCACCCAGGTTATGGTTTCCTTGCAGAAAACGCAGATTTTGCAGACCAAGTTGAGCAAAGCGGTTTTGTATTTATTGGGCCAAAAGGCGACACAATTCGTCTAATGGGCGATAAAGTATCTGCTATTGCCGCAATGCGTAAAGCAGGCGTTCCATGTGTGCCGGGTTCTGATGGCCCTGTAACAGACGATAACGAACGCAACATGCAAATTGCTAAGCGCATTGGTTATCCGGTTATTATTAAAGCCGCTGGTGGCGGTGGTGGCCGTGGTATGCGTGTAGTACGCAATGAATCTGAATTAGTAAATTCAATTTCACTAACGCAGCAAGAAGCTAAACAGTTTTTTGGTAACGGTATGGTTTACATGGAGAAATACCTTGAAAACCCGCGTCATATCGAAGTACAAGTATTAGCCGACGGACAAGGTAATGCAGTTCACTTAGGTGAACGCGATTGTTCAATGCAGCGCCGTCATCAAAAGGTAGTTGAAGAAGCACCAGCGCCAGGTATAACAGCAGAGACGCGTAAGTTTATTGGTGAGCGTTGTACACGTGCGTGTATTGAAATTGGTTACCGTGGCGCGGGTACGTTTGAGTTTTTATACGAAAACGGCGAGTTTTACTTCATTGAAATGAATACCCGTATTCAGGTTGAGCACCCAGTAACAGAAATGGTTACGGGTATTGACTTAATCAAAGAGCAGCTAAAAATAGCAGCGGGTCAGCCATTATCATTCACGCAAGACGATGTCGTTATTCGTGGTCATGCGATTGAATGTCGAATTAATGCTGAAGACCCTGAAACGTTTATCCCGTCACCGGGTAAAATTACACGTTTTCACCCCGCTGGTGGGCTAGGTATTCGTTGGGACAGCCATATTTACGCTGACTATACGGTTCCACCACATTACGATTCAATGATTGGCAAGCTAATTACTTACGGTGAAAACCGTGACGTAGCTATTGCCCGTGCACGTAATGCACTAAACGAATTAGTAATTGATGGGATTAAAACTAATACTCCTTTGCATAAGCGTATTCTTGCAGACGAGAATTTCCAAAATGGTGGAACTAATATTCACTACCTTGAGAAAAAGTTAGGTTTGTAATCTTCCTAAATTAAAAAACCGGACTTTTGCCGGTTTTTTATGCCTGAAACTTCAATTTATCGCCATAAATAAATAATCTGGTATGATTAGCTAATATGCGCTTTTAAGTTAATTTTGAGGTAATAATGACCCGTAGTTTTGAATCTCACTTAAATGATGAACTTGCAACTGTTGCAATGGGTGAGCAAGTAGCAGCAATTATTGAGCAAGGTGCTGTGATTTATTTACATGGTGATTTAGGCGCTGGTAAAACAACGTTTACACGTGGTGTGGTGCAAGGCTTTGGTCATACAGGTAAAGTTAAGAGTCCAACATATACACTAGTTGAACCCTATGAGCTTGACCGTGCAAACGTTTATCACTTTGACTTGTATCGTTTAGGTGATCCAGAAGAACTTGAATTTATGGGTATACGCGATTATTTTTCACCGCAGGCTATTTGTGTTGTTGAGTGGCCAGAAAAGGGGGGGGAGTTTATTCCTGTACCCGATTTAGATATAACGCTAAGCTATGTAGGTGACGAGCGTAAAATTGTGTTCAAAAGTACCAGTGAACGTGGTGCAGCAATTGTCGATAAACTAAAAAAATAAATAATAAAATAGTGAAGGCAGTAATTATCAAATGAATCGAGGCGCAGTTAAACTCTCAGTTTCTCTTATGATTTTCATCATGAGCTTTTCTTTGTGGGCACAAAACACGATAAATAGTGTGCGTGTGTGGCCATCTCCAGATAGTACACGCGTTGTATTTGATTTAGACGATAAACCCGATTTTAGTTATTTTATGCTAAAAAACCCAAGCCGCTTAGTGGTTGACCTAGAAAACACCAAAGAGCTTAAAGTACTACCCGGTGTGCCACCTAAGCACCAAATTGTTAGCAAATTACGTTACTCAAAGCCCAAAAATAAGCAAAGCGTTCGTTTAGTATTTGAGCTAAGCGCACCCGTAAAACCAGTGCTATTTGCGCTTGCGCCTACTGGTCCATACAAAAATAGGCTTGTGGTCGATTTATATAATAAAAGTGAACCAGAACCAGTGGCTTCACCTGCACAAAAAGCGGCAAAAAAACGTCAACTTAGCCAAGAACGCGATATTGTAATTGCTATCGATGCGGGGCATGGCGGAGAGGACCCTGGCTCAATAGGGCCATCAGGCACGTATGAAAAAACGGTTACGTTGCAAATAGCTAAGCGTCTTGAGCGAATGATAGACGCTGAGCGGGGCATGATTTCGCGTATGGTACGAAGTGGCGATTACTTTGTAAAACTTAATACGAGAACAAACAGAGCACGAGAGAAAAAAGCCGACTTTTTTGTGTCTATTCACGCAGATGCATTTACAAGCCCTGGTCCTAATGGTGCATCGGTATGGGTATTATCATTACGAAGAGCTAATTCTGAAATAGGTAAATGGATAGAAGATAAAGAAAAACATTCCGAGTTACTCGGTGGTGCAGCCGATGTAATGAAAGATGCGGCTAACGAAAAATACTTAGCGCAAGCATTACTTGATATGTCGATGGATCATTCAATGAAAACCGGCTTAAACGTTGCAGAAGAAGTAGTTAAAGAGCTACGAAAAGTTGCAAAGCTTCATAAAAAAGACCCGCAACATGCTAGCCTTGCGGTTCTTAAGTCGCCAGATATTCCCTCTATTTTGGTCGAAACGGGGTTTATATCTAACCCGCGAGAAGAAAAATTATTGAAAAGTGCAAATCATCAAGAGCGTTTAGCCAAGGCTATGTTCACTTCAATTAAAAATTACTATTTGAAAAACCCACCAGATGATTCGTTGTTTGCAAAATTAAAGTCGCAATACCCTACAAAACATAAAGTACGCCCAGGTGAATCTTTAAGTATGTTGGCAAGCCGTTATGGGGTCAGCATAAGTAAAATAAAAAAAGTAAATAAACTAAATTCAAACACGCTTTTTATTGGTCAAGAGCTCGACATACCACAGAGTTAATTACATAAATCTGCACGCAGTTTGCTAGGAAATATCATGAATATTGAAATACTACCTGCCCGTTTAGCCAACCAGATTGCCGCAGGTGAAGTGGTTGAGCGTCCAGCGTCGGTAGTAAAAGAGCTTGTTGAAAATAGCCTAGATGCTGGCGCTACTCGTATTCAAATAGAGATAGAGCGTGGTGGCCATAAGCTTATTCGTATTCGTGATAATGGCTCGGGTATAGGTAAAGAAGAGCTCACACTTGCGCTTTCTCGCCATGCGACAAGTAAGTTAAAGTCGCTTGATGATTTAGAAAATATTTGCTCACTAGGTTTTAGGGGCGAGGCATTAGCTTCAATTAGCTCAGTATCGCGATTAACCCTCAGCTCCAAACCAAAGACTCAAGACGCTGCTTGGCAAGCATTTGCAGAAGGCCGTGATATGGCTGTGCAAGTTAAGCCGGTTGCTCACCCTGATGGCACCACCATTGAGGTTAAAGATCTATTTTTTAATACCCCTGCACGGCGCAAATTTTTACGTACCGAAAAAACAGAGTTTACCCATATTGATGAGCTCATTAAGCGTATAGCGCTTAGCCGGTTTGATGTATCGATTACGCTGACTCATAACGAAAAAGTAGTTAGGCAATACCGCGCCAAAACAGATCCCGCTCACGCCATAACTCGCGTTGCACAAGTTGCAGGTAAGGCGTTTGCAGAGCAAGGACTTCATATTCAATCAGGGGAAGCAGGGCTTCAACTACATGGCTGGGTTTTACCGGTAGGCTCTGTAAATACAACGCAGTACACGTATGTAAATAATCGTATGATGCGCGATAAGCTCATTTTACACGCTATTCGTCAGGCATTTGAAGAAGTTAGTGGGGTACAAGAGCTACCAGGGTTTGTAATTTATATTGATATTGACCCACGCCAAGTTGATGTCAATGTACACCCAGCAAAGCATGAAGTACGTTTTCATCAAGGTCGCTTAGTACATGACTTTATTTTACAAGCCATCAAGCAAGTTGTGGTGCCATTGCAAGGTGAGTTTAACAATGAAGCGGTAACGACAGCTGATGATCATTTACCTGCATTTACTCATGCCATGCATCCGTCGACATCTAAAAATGAGACTAGCGGCGGTTACGATTATCCTAAATCTCAGTTACAACCAAATTACTCAGGTAGTTCAAGTTCAAGTACGGCTGGTGCGAAAAGTAGTGGTGGCGAATACAGAGCATCATCAAGTGCAAACCATCAAGACGTGAATGCGTTTTATCAGGGAGTGAGTGAACAACATGCTGCTCACTTTGATGTCGTGGCGCAAACCACTCAGCAAGATTCATCAGTACCTGATCAAAGTGCTGTGAGTATGGTGTCTATTATTAGTTTGCATGATGGAAACTGTGTCTTTAGTGCGCAGCAGCAGCTATTTTGCTCACATTTTAAATACGCCATAGTTGATGATTGGCATGAGCAAATTAAAGAGCAAGGTAGCCTTGAAGGTAAAGCATTGTTATTACCTGTCAGGGTTAATTTATCAAAAGAAGACTGTTTGCTACTCGAAGGGCAGCAATCGTGGTTCACGCTGCTTGGCTTTGAATTGGTGATAGAGAAGCAGTTTGTCATGGTTAAAAAGCTGCCATCATGTTTGTATTTACTTGATGTAAGTAATGCTGTTAACGAGTTACTAAGCGCCTGTAAAAGGCAGCTTGAAAACATAGAAGATTGGTTAAAATGGCAGGCCGAATGTATACCGCCGCGCTTTTATGCTAGCAACGTATTTATAACTCAACAAATGCGCTTACAAAATAATCCGCAAACTATTGAACGCTTGCGTGAAAAAGCAGTTAAAATAGAGCTAAGTCAGTATTTAGCGCAATTAAATTAGGGTGTTCGTGTTGAGTCAATTACCAGTTATATTTTTAATGGGTCCCACTGCTGCAGGTAAAACAGCATTGGCTATTTCTTTGTGCGAGCATTTAAATACAGAGATAATCAGCGTCGATTCAGCATTAGTGTATAAAGGTATGGACATTGGCACTGCAAAACCTGATTCAGAAGAATTGGCTCGCGCTCCACATCATCTTATTGATCTGCTTGACCCGAGTGAAACGTATTCTGTTGCAGATTTTAGACGTGATGCAATAAAAAAAATTGATGAATTTCATCAACAAGGTAAAGTACCTGTATTAGTTGGAGGTACAATGCTGTACTTCAAGGCACTTATTGACGGTTTATCGCCTCTGCCTGAGGCAGACCCAGCTATAAGGGCTCAACTTGAAGCAGAGGCTAGTGAGTTTGGCTGGCCACACTTGTATCAAGAACTCGTAAAAATAGATCCACAAGCGGCACAAAAAATGAGTGAAAACGACTCGCAAAGAATTAACCGTGCGCTGGAGGTATATCGATTAACCGGTAAAACAATGACTGAACTGCAAAAGCAAAAGCAGCCACCTTTACCGTATACTTTTCATCAATTTGCCATCGCGCCGCAAGAGCGAAGTGAATTACATCAACGAATTGAAGAAAGGTTTAAAATAATGATAGATCAGGGGTTTGAAAATGAAGTTTCGGCCTTATATCTACGTAAAGATTTACATCACAATATGCCTTCTATTCGTTGTGTGGGCTATAGACAGATGTGGGATTACCTTGCGGGTGAAGTAAGTCATGATGAAATGGTGTTTCGAGGTATTGCAGCAACCCGGCAATTGGCTAAACGTCAATTAACTTGGTTGAGAAGTTGGCCTGATGTTACTTGGTTAACAACCGGCGATGAAGAAAACTTGCATCATGTAGTAAGTTCGCTAAGCTAGTAGTAGTTGGATATGATTTAGCTTTATTAAATGAGTTCAGCCACTTAATTATAATAACACCTAGAACGAAGGAAGAATAACATGGCAAAAGGCCAATCGTTACAAGACCCATTTTTGAATGCACTACGTCGTGAGCGCATTCCGGTATCAATCTTTTTGGTTAATGGCATAAAATTACAAGGTAAAATCCAGTCATTTGATCAATTTGTTATTTTACTTGAAAACACGGTAAATCAAATGGTTTACAAACACGCAATTTCAACAGTTGTACCTGCTCGCGCAGTCAACTTCCAAGGTGTTCAAGGGAGCGATGACACTGAAGAACCAGAAGCTGGAAACTTTTAATTAGGAGCGTAATGCTTGTTTGACCGCTATGAATCCGGCGAACAGGCAATTTTAGTTCATATCGACTTACCTAAAGAAGGGGATCGTGAAGATCTTCATGAATTAGAGATGTTGGTATCTTCTGCTGGTGTTAGTAGTTTGGCGGTTGTGCAAGGCAGCCGTCAAGCACCACATCCGAAACTATTCGTCGGTACCGGTAAAGCAGAAGAAATAGCTGAGATTGTCAAAATCCACAATGCAGATGTCGTTATTTTTAATCATCAACTCAGACCGTCACAAGAACGCAACTTAGAGCGCGTTTGTCAGTGCCGTGTGCTTGATAGAACGACCCTTATTCTTGATATTTTTGCCCAACGTGCACGTACCCATGAGGGTAAATTGCAGGTTGAATTGGCACAACTTCGTCATATGTCTACTCGGCTGATCCGAGGGTGGACTCACCTTGAGCGTCAAAAGGGCGGTATCGGTTTACGTGGACCAGGTGAAACTCAATTAGAGACCGATAGGCGTTTACTGCGCGTACGTATTCAAAGTATTCGTGCACGACTACAAAAAGTGGCAGTCCAGCGTGAGCAGGGTAGACGCGCGCGTAACCGTAATGAAATTCCAACGGTGTCGTTAGTGGGTTACACTAATGCGGGTAAATCTACATTATTTAATCGTATTACAGATTCTGAGGTCTATGCTGCCGATCAGCTTTTTGCGACGCTTGACCCAACACTGCGTAAACTGGAGTTGGGTGATGTTGGCCAAGTGATTTTAGCCGATACCGTGGGTTTTATCCGTCATTTGCCTCACGATTTAGTGGCTGCATTTAAAGCAACATTGACCGAAACACGTGAAGCCGATTTGCAGTTACACGTAATTGATGCTGCTGATTCGCGGATTAAAGAAAATATTGAACAAGTGCAATCGGTGCTTAAAGAAATTGAAGCCGATGACGTTCCACAGCTATTAATTTATAATAAAATTGATGCGCTTGACAATGTTGCTCCGCGTATTGATCGAGATAGTGAAGGTCAACCTATAAGAGTATGGTTGTCTGCACAAACGGGTGAAGGGTGTGAATTACTAAGCGAAGCCATTAGCGAATTGCTTGCTAAAAAAATGTTTAGTGAAACGCTTTTATTAACCCCTTTATACGGGCGTTTAAGGGCTTCACTTTTTAGCTTAAATGCGGTGCATGAAGAGCGATTTGATGAACAAGGCAATTGGCTACTAGATGTAAGAATGCCAATGGTTGAATGGAATCGCTTAATTAAAGAATTTGGTCCTGAAATTGTTGGTTTTATCAACCAAGATTAAAAATTGACGTTTAAATGTCGGTTTTTGTATGAGAAACGCAGTAGATTTGATAGATTTAACACAATTTCCTAATTTATTTAGATAACAATGGAGTATAGCTATGGCCTGGAATGAACCGGGTAATAATGGCAATGACAAAGATCCGTGGAACAATAAAGGCGGACGTGATCAAGGCCCACCTGATTTAGACGAGGTGTTCCGTAAGTTTAGTAAC
Organism: Pseudoalteromonas sp. BSi20480; assembly: GCF_000241365.1. Classification (NCBI taxonomy): domain Bacteria; kingdom Pseudomonadati; phylum Pseudomonadota; class Gammaproteobacteria; order Alteromonadales; family Pseudoalteromonadaceae; genus Pseudoalteromonas; species Pseudoalteromonas sp. BSi20480. The sequence continues at coordinate 16,761 of NZ_BADX01000058.1, forward strand.
AAGTTCGGCGGCTTATTTGGCGGTAAAAAATCCGGCAATGGAAGCGGTGGCGGACTTGGCGGAGCCGGTATTTCATTTATCCTCATTATCGCCGCTATTGTGTGGGCGTTAAGTGGTATTTATACGGTTAAAGAAGCCGAACGTGGTGTTGTTTTGCAGTTTGGTAAATATGACCGAATTGCTGAACCAGGCCTGCGTTGGAAAATGACGTTTATTGAAACGGTTATCCCAGTTGATATCGAAGCCGTTCGTTCACTGTCGGCGTCTGGCTTTATGCTTACTGAAGATGAAAACGTGGTAAGTGTTGAGTTTCAGGTGCAATACCGTGTTATTGACCCATACCTTTACAAGTTTAGCGTAACGAATGCTGATAGCAGTTTAGAAGAAGCGCTAGACAGTGCACTGCGTTATGTTGTGGGTCATGCAAAAATGGACCAAGTTTTAACGAACGGCCGCGAAGAAGTGCGTCAAAACACATGGGATGAGCTTAACAAGGTAATCGAACCATACAATCTTGGTTTAATTGTTACTGATGTTAACTTTAAAGATTCTCGCCCACCTACTGAAGTTAAAGATGCGTTTGATGATGCGATTGCAGCGCAAGAAGATGAAGAGCGTTTCATCCGTGAAGCAGAAGCGTATGCGCGTGAAATTGAACCGCGTGCACGTGGTCAAGTAACACGTATGACGCAAGAAGCTGAAGGTTACCAAGAGCGAATTACATTAGAGGCACAAGGTGAGGTTGCTCGTTTTGAAAAGCTATTACCTGAGTATCTAGCGGCTAAAGAAGTAACGCGTGAACGCTTATACATTGATGCAATGGAAGAAGTGTTAGGTAGCAGTTCTAAGGTGTTAGTTGATGTGAAGGGTGGTAATAACATGATGTACTTACCTCTTGATAAAATCATGGAAAAGCAAGGCACTGCAACACGTGTTGCTTTACCAAGCTCAAGTGACATTCAAGACTTAAGAAACAAAGTAAATACATCACGTAACAGCACCGTTAATAGCAGCAACGACCGCTTTAACAACGATCGCTTTAACTAGGGGAGATAAGCATAATGAAAAATTTTAGTTTAGTAATACTACTAGTTGCCATTGTGATGTCTTTCTCATCGGTATTTGTTGTACCTGAAGGGCAAAAAGCAATTGTGCTATTGTTCAGTAAAGTACAAAAAGATGACGATGATCAAGCGGTTGTTTATGGCCCAGGTTTGCATTTGAAAGTCCCATTTTTTAGCCAAGTACGTCGTATTGATGCACGTATTCAAACGCTAGATGGAACGCCAGATCGTTTTGTGACAAGTGAGAAGAAAGACTTAATTGTTGATTCGTTTGTAAAATGGCGTGTTAACGACTTTAGTGCTTTTTACTTACGTGCACGTGGCGACAAGCAATATGCTGAAACGTTACTTGAGCAAAAGGTTAATAACGGACTTCGTACTAACTTTGGTACACGCACAATTCGTGAAATTGTATCGGGTGAGCGTAGTGAGCTTATGGAAGAAGCATTGGTTCAAGCTTCTGAAAGTGCCCGCGAGTTAGGTATTGAAGTGCTAGACGTACGTGTTAAGCAAATTAATTTGCCTCAAGAAGTAAGTAGTTCGATTTATCAACGTATGCGTGCTGAGCGTACTGCCGTTGCTAAAGAGCACCGCTCTGAGGGTCAGGAAAAAGCGGAGACTATTCGTGCTAGCGTTGACCGTCGAGTGACAGTTATGCTTGCAGACGCTGAACGTAACTCACGCTCAGTGCGTGGTCAAGGTGATGCAGATGCTGCCGCTATTTATGCAAATGCATATAATAAAGATCCAGAGTTTTTCAGCTTTGTACGTTCTTTAGAAGCGTATAAGAAAACATTTAAAGGTAAGCAAGATGTGATGGTGCTTTCACCAGACAGCGACTTCTTCCAATATATGAAAGGCGCTAAAGCGCAGTAGACTATATTTGTACTTTTAAAATTTAAAGCCCCGCACTAGCGGGGCTTTTTGTTTAATACAATCTACAACTTTAAATCACTGTTATATATGTGGTTATTTACCCATATTTTAATTTAATATTTCTTCGCAGAAAAAATAAGCTGAACAGGGGTGATCTTTACTTGGGTTTTCTGGTAAAATCTCGTCCTAATTTTCTCTAAGTGAATTTACAATGGGTAAAAACGTTGTTGTATTAGGCACCCAATGGGGTGACGAAGGTAAGGGTAAGGTAGTTGACCTCCTTACGGACAAAGCATCTTTAGTAGTTCGTTATCAAGGTGGCCACAATGCAGGTCATACTTTAGTTATCGAAGGTAAAAAGACGGTTCTACACCTTATTCCATCGGGTGTATTACGTGACAATGTTAAATGTGTGATTGGTAACGGTGTTGTTTTATCACCAGAAGCGCTAATGAAAGAAATTGGCATGCTTGAAGAGCGAGGCGTACCAGTACGCGAACGTCTTTTAATAAGTGAAGCATGTCCGCTAATTTTGCCTTTCCATGTTGCATTAGATGTAGCCCGCGAAACAGCCCGTGGCGACAAGCCAATTGGCACAACTGGCCGTGGCATTGGTCCTGCGTACGAAGATAAAGTAGCACGTCGCGGTTTACGCGTAGGTGACTTATTTAATCCTGAATTATTTGCAGCTAAACTAAAAGAAGTTCTTGAGTACCATAACTTCACGCTAGTTAACTACTATAAAGTAGACGCTGTAGATTTCCAAAAAACGTTTGATGATGCGATGGCTGTTGCAGATATCTTAAAAGCAATGGTTGTAGATGTAACTGAGCTTTTAGACCAAACACGTTTAGCAGGTGAGCACATTTTATTTGAAGGTGCGCAAGGTACATTACTTGATATTGATCACGGTACTTATCCTTATGTAACTTCGTCAAACACGACCGCTGGTGGCGTTGCAACTGGTGCTGGTTTTGGTCCACTAAACCTTGACTACGTGTTAGGTATTATCAAAGCGTACACAACACGTGTTGGTTCAGGCCCTTTCCCTACAGAGCTTTACGATGGCCTTGATAAGCAAGACCCAGTTGGTAAGCACTTAGGTGACAAAGGTCATGAGTTTGGTGCTACAACAGGTCGTCTTCGTCGTACTGGTTGGTTAGATGCAGTGGCAATGCGCCGTGCAGTTCAAATCAACAGTATTTCAGGTTTTTGTTTAACTAAGCTTGATGTTTTAGATGGCTTAGAAACATTGAAAATCTGTACTGGCTACCAGCTTGAAGATGGCACTGTTACAAACGTAACACCATTAGCTGCTGAAGGTTACGAGAAAGTAACACCAGTATATGAAGAGATGCCGGGTTGGTCTGAAAATACTGTGGGTGTAACTTCACTTGAAGGCTTACCAAAAGCTGCAATTGATTACATCAAGCGTATTGAAGAAATCACTGGTGTTCCAATTGATATTATTTCTACAGGTCCAGACCGCGTAGAAACGATGGTACTTCGCAACCCGTTTGCTTAATTACCATAAATATA